>CBFGNP010000109.1:0-9083 GCA_965650095.1 uncultured Pedobacter sp.
CTTTAAATGATGCCTGGGGTACAGCTTTCTGGAGCCAGTGGTATAACAATTTCGACCAGGTTATGATCCATAACACCAATCTGGTTGGCTGGTGGGGCAACAATCCGCATGCCCTGCTCGATTTTAAGCGTTACTGTGCCGATGCACAGGCCGGATTTCTTGATTTTCAGGCCGGCACCCTGCGTGGCCTCATATCGAAGCAGCAGTATATTACCACTAATTATACCGCGGTTTCTCCCGGTTCCGATCCGGGGCGGACAAAGAAACTGGATTTTGCAGCCTATACTGCCTATCCCAATGGTGGTAGCGACAACATAGGCGAACTGGGATTTAGGATGGGAGATAGCCGGGTTATCCTTTTTGCTTCAGAATATTTTAAGCATGTGGGAGGCGTGTCGGGCGTGATGGAAATTCAGCCCGGTCCTGTAAACTGGGGAAGCTACAACCCGCTTCTTTTGCCCGGAACAGTGCGCATGTGGCTGTACCATACCTTTGCTGCGGGTGGGAAACTTGCCTGTTCTTACCGCTTCAGGCAGATTTTATACAGCGCCGAACAGTACCATTCCGGTGTTATACAAACAGATGGGGTAACACCTTCTCCCGGAGGCGAAGAGTACATTCAGTTTATGAAAGAAATAAAAGAACTGAGGAAGTTGTACAGGCCGGGGGCCAAGGTTCCTGAAAAACTGATGGAACGCTCAACGGCCATTCTTTGGAACCTGGAAAATTACTGGACCATCGACAGGCAGAAACAGACCAACCAGTGGGACACATGGAACTATCCCGTAAAGTTTCTGGAAATGGCAAAATCTTTGGGAGCCCCTGTTGATGTAGTGCCTGAAACTACTGATCTGTCGAAATATAAGGTGGTGATTGTTCCTGCTTACGAAATGGCCGACTCGGCTCTGGTAAAGAAATGGAATGATTATGTAACGCGTGGCGGACATTTGATTATTACCTGCCGTACAGCAACCAAAAACCGCATGGGGCATTTCTGGGAGGGTAAACCGGCAGCGCCAATTTCGGGCCTTATCGGCGCGCAGATTACGGCAACCGATATGCTTTCAGCTTATGCGAAAGGAGACATCCAGATGGGTTCGGAACATTACAAATGGAATAAATGGGGCGATCTGTTGCAGCCCGATCAAAATACCGAAGTTCTTGCAAGGTATGAAAACCAGTTTTATAAAGGAAAGGCAGCTGTTGTAAAGCACAAAATCGGTAAAGGATCGGTAACCTACATAGGTGTAGCCACAGACGATTCGAAGCTGGAAAAGGATTTGTTACGCAACACTTATACCGGAGCAGGGGCAACGACCGAAAATTATCCGCCAGGTGTTTATGTTTATTGGAGGGATGGATTTTATATGGCCGTAAATTATTCTTCTACTGATTATAATATAAATATTCCTGCAAATTCGAAGATTATTGTTGGAGAAAAAACATTGAAACCCGCTGGTGTATTGGTTTGGAGCGAGTAAACGTCGTATTCTGCATATCACGGCAAAGGTTGAAACCCTTTGTTGATTACTTTAAAGTGGCTTGTTTGTCCACTTAATTGATACAACCTGGTTTTAAAATACCTTGAAAATTTTACATTTTTTAAAAGATATCAGGATTTAAACGTAGTTTAGCTAATACTTAATTCTTATCAACTATAACCATTAAAGCTACTTTAATCATTGAGGGGTTCTCAGGAATGATTTCTGTATTATAATAAAATATATGTATCGGCTTTTAGCTTTAATCAGCGCACTCATACTGTGTAATTCTCTTTTTGCGCAGGAAAATGTGTATCAATTTCCCCACCTTGATATTGCTAACGGCTTATCAGACAATCAGGTAAATGCAATATATAAAGACCGTAAAGGATTTATGTGGTTTGGTACCATGGCCGGCCTTAACCGTTATGACGGGCATGAATTCAAAGTATTTAAGCATAGTTCAAAAGATAGTACCAGCATACCAGAAGGGTATATCGTAGATATATTTGAAGGCCCTGAGAAACAGTTGTGGATTACCTCTAATAGCGGTTTCAGTATTTACAATCCATCAACTGAAAAGTTTGAGCGCTTTCAGGACAAACACTTTAAAAAATATAAAATTCCCAGCGGCTACCTTAAGAAGATAAAAGGCAACAATAGCGGCATGGTCTATTTCCACGTCGAAAACCTCGGTATTTTTTGCTATGATTCGAAAAGTGGTAAAACCATTGCATATACTCATAAGAACGACTTATCAAATTCTTTATACAACGATCAGATAAGTGATTTTATAGATGATGAAAAAGGTAATTTATGGGTTAGCTATACCAGCGGCGTTCTTGATAAGTTTAACTTAAAGAACCACAGGGTAACAAATAGGTACTTTGCAGTAAACAAGCGTTTTGGTAAACAGGTAAATTCCTTCAATCTCAATCATGATTCGCAGGGAAATATTTTTATTTACAGTAGGAGTAACCCATTCGGTTTATATTATCTTAATGTGGTAAGTGATCAGTTTAGTTATTTTGGGAAAAAGCAAGATCATTCTGGACTAAGTTCGAACAATGTAAGCCAGGTAATCGAGGGCGATGATGGAAATATCTGGATAGGGACCGATCATGGCGGAATTAATATTTTAGATAAACATACTTACCGATTAACCTATGTTTTAAACAAAAAAGATGACGCAAGAGGATTAAGTGATAACAGCATAGCTGCTTTGTACAAGGACAATAATGGTATAGTCTGGATCGGAACATATAAGAAAGGGATCTGTTATTATCACAAAAGCATATATAAGTTTCCCCGAAATCAGTATTTAACTGGCAAAAAACCAATAAATAAGGATGTTAATTCATTTGCAGAGGATAATAAAGGGAATTTGTGGATCGGAACAAACGGAGACGGCTTATTGTATTTAAACAGAAGTACGGGCGAGATCAAAACATACCGAAATAATCCAGCGAGCAGTAATTCTTTGAGTAGTGATATTGTGGTAAGCCTTAAGCTTGATCGTTCGGGCGTTTTGTGGATCGGGACTTATTTAGGTGGACTTGATTCTTTTGACGGACAGAAATTCACGAATTTTAGGCATACAGCAGACCCTTCCAGTATTTCAGATAACCGTATTTATGATATATTGGAAGATTCTGCCAACAGGTTATGGGTGGGCACCTTAAACGGGGGGCTGGATTTGCTTGACCGGAGCACCGGAAAATTTAAACACTTTAATCCATCAGTCAAAAACACGATAAATGCTTATGTCGTTTCTAGTTTGTACGAAGATAAAAAGAAAAATATCTGGATCGGTACCACAGCAGGGCTGAGTATCCTTGATGCCAAAACCGCTAAGTTTAGCTATTTAAAAAACAACAGAAGGGATACGAACTCCTTGGTACAGGATGTTGTAAACTCGATTATTGAGGATAGCAGAGGATGGATGTGGATAGGCACAAGGGAAGGGATAAGCATATATAATCCCTCAACCGGAAAGTTTAATAATTTAAGCGAAGATGTTGGGTTGCCAGAAAATACCGTATTTGAGCTTATTGAAGATGAAGATCACAACATCTGGTACAGTTCCCGCAAAGGGCTTTACAAGATTTCTGTAATTGCTCAAGGGGAAACCTATAAATTCAGGTACAGTAAATACAACAAATCAGACGGGCTGCAGAGTACGCAGTTTAATGTTAATGCTGCTTACAAAACAAAAGCAGGCGAACTGATTTTTGGAGGGCCGAACGGTTTTAATATTTTCAGGGCTGGGCAGATCAAAAATACGGGGTTCCCCTCGGTATTGGTAATGACAGATTTAGAAATGTTTTACCATAAAGTAAACGTTGGTGAAAGTATAAATGGACATATTATTCTGCCCGAGACAATAGCAGAGCTTAAGAATTTAACACTTACTTATAAGGAAAATATTTTTTCGGTCCAGTTTGCGCTGCTCAATTATTTTAATCCCCACAAAGTAATTTACAAGTACAATCTGGAAGGATTCGATAAACGTTGGCTTACGGTTCCGTCGGAAATACGTAAAGCTACTTTTACAAATCTTGATCCGGGAAAATATATACTTAATGTAAAGGCCTTTAATGAAAACGATTCGTCACTCCTGGCCGAATCGCAACTGAAAATTACCATTCTGCCTCCTTTCTGGCGTACAACATGGGCATATATCCTGTATGTTTTGGCCTTTGGCTGCCTGTTGTTGTTTATACGGAGCAGGGGCATCAAAAAGTTAAGACGGGAGTTCGCTTTGGTACAGGAAAGAATCCAGGCCCGGCAATTACGTGAGCAAGACCGTAAGGAGGCTGAAAGGTTACGGGAACTTGACCTGTTAAAAATTAAATTTTTAACCAACCTGAGTCACGAGTTCAGGACACCTATTTCCCTGATCCTGGCTCCTGTAGACAAACTTTTGATCGAATCCAAAGAGAAGGAAAGGCATGGTCAGCTGGCCATGATAAAAAGAAATGCACGGCGGTTGTTAAACCTGGTAAACCAACTGCTCGATTTCCGTAAAATGGAAGAGCAGGAGCTACGGTTAAATAATAGCGATGGCGAAATTGTTTCCTTCATTAAAGATGCAACAGATTCTTTTTACGATCTGGCAGAACGGAAGCAGATCAAACTTACTTTTAAAAGTACCATAGAAAATCTATATGTATCATATGATCAGGATAAAATAGAGCGGATATTATTCAATTTACTTTCGAATGCATTCAAATTTACACCCACAGGGGGAACAGTAGGTGTTGAGCTACAAGTACTGGATGGTAAACCAGCAGATGGAAGGGTTTTATTGGAGTTAAAAGTGATGGACTCGGGGATTGGTATTCCAAAGGATAAACAGGAAAAAATATTCGAACGGTTTTTCCAAAGTGAAACTTCTTCTTCCATTCTTAATCAGGGTTCAGGAATAGGCCTTTCCATCACCAAAGAGTTCGTCAAAATGCAAGGTGGCGAAATAGTAGTTGAAAGTGAGCCTGGTTTGGGGAGTTGTTTTACATTATACCTAAATCTTGTACCCGTTGCAATTTCAGGGCAGGAGCAAAAACATCTTGAGGATGCGGATGTGCCAGATGCCGGACCAGATAAAAAAGATGTAGAGAAAGAATCTTCCGACAAGCGCCTCCGCGTAAAAAATGCCCCTCTTATTCTGTTGGTTGAGGATAATGAGGATTTTAGGTTTTACCTTAAAGATAACCTGAGGGTTTTTTATAAAATCGAAGAGGCCTCAAATGGCAAGGAAGGCTGGCAAAAGGCGCTTGCACTACATCCAGATCTGATCGTTTCCGATATCAGTATGCCTGAAATGAATGGCAATGAGCTTTGTGGGAAACTAAAATCAGACGAAAGGACAAAACATATACCGATTATTCTTTTAACGGCTTTAACAGGTGAAGAAGAACAGCTAAAAGGGTTAGAAATAGGAGCGAACGATTACATGACCAAACCCTTTAATTTTGAGATTTTACATTCCAAAATCAAGAACCTGCTCACGCTGCATCAAACCTTTAAAAAAACTTATTCCAGACAGGTGAGTATGGCTTCGCCAGAAATGGAGATCGAATCTGATGATGTGAAATTCCTGAACACCGCATTACTTTACATTGAAGACAATCTCCATAAGCCTCAATTATCAGTGGAAGATCTGAGCAAACATATGGTGATCAGTAGGGTATCCTTATACAGAAAGTGTTTACGGGTTACCGGTAAAACCCCTGTTGATTTTATCAGGTCTGTTAAGCTCGAAAAAGCGGCGGTTTTATTGGAGAAAAGTAGTAAAACCATTTCTGAAATCTGTTACATGGTCGGTTTTAGTACCCCTAACTATTTTGCAAAGGCATTCAGGGAAAAATACCAGGTACTTCCTTCAGAATATAGAACAAAAAAAAAGGATTCGGATTAAAAACAGCTCCTGGTGCCTTTCTAACAAGATAAATTATTTATGCTATTGAATTAAATAAAAACACAGCTGTGTTGCTGCTCAATATTATTAAGTTAATTCATTAGGTATAAGCAAAATAATTTACCACGACTTGTCCCGATTTTCGGGAGATAGAAAGGATGTACACAGATATGAAAATCTGTGTTTATCTGTGTGCATCTGTGGTTAAAAGCCCCTTAATCTAACGCCATTAGTTTTGCGACTTGAGTAATATTATTCTTGATGCGCACTAAATGACCCGATAATAATCGTTGTTTTAACGTTTATTATTTATATTTGTGAAAGACCAAATATACACGCATGAAAAGAATAACATCAGTATTGATTTTACTTTGTTCAATGTTCACAATTGATCAAACTTACGCACAGCAGAATTTTAAGAGTTGGGCGAAGACTCCTCCAATGGGCTGGAATAGCTGGGACTGTTACGGCTCTTCTGTTACAGAAGCTGAAGTAAAAGCCAATACAGATTACATGGCTTCCAAATTGAAATCTTTCGGATGGGAATATATCGTTGTAGATATCCGCTGGTTTGTGGAAAATGATAAAGCAGGGGGATATAACCAAACGGATCCAAAATATGTAATTGATAAATTTGGCCGTTATCTACCTGCCTTGAACCGTTTTCCGTCAGCAGCAGACGGACAGGGCTTTAAAAACCTGGCAAAATATATACATGCTAAGGGATTAAAATTTGGTATTCATATTATGCGTGGCATTCCTACGCTTGCCGTTAAAGAAAAGATGCCAATTAAGAGTACAAAATACACTGCCGATCAGATCTATAGCACTGCTTTGCAATGTAAATGGCTTACTGATAATTATACTATAGATGCTACAAAACCCGGTGCTCAGGAATATTATGATTCAATAATGGAACTCTACGCCAGTTGGGGTGTCGACTTTATTAAAGTAGATGATCTTTCCCGTCCTTATCATCAGGGAGAAATAGAGCTCATCAGAAAAGCAATTGATAAAACAGGTCGCCCGATAGTGCTAAGCACCTCCCCAGGCGAAACGCCGATAGAAAAAGCAGGGCATGTTCAGCAACATGCAAATATGTGGAGAATGGTGGATGATGTATGGGATACCTGGCCACATATTACCCACCTGATTAATATTGCCCAACCATGGGCACCGTATATTAAACCTGGCACATGGCCTGATTGCGATATGATTCCTTTGGGTAGAATTTCCATTCGTGGAGAAAGGGGCGGCGACCGTGCGAGCAGATTGACCAAGGATGAGCAGCAAGTGCTGATGACTTTCTTCACCATATTCCGCTCGCCCTTGATGTTTGGTGGTGATATGCCTAGCCTAGACCCCTTTACCACTTCACTGCTTACCAATAAAGCTGTGCTTAAAATGCATAGAGAAAGTACGGATGTGAAATTTCTCTTTAACGATCGCAAGAAAGTTGCGGTAACATCAACGAATGCTAAAACGGGGCAACACTATCTCGCCCTGTTTAATCTTTCTGATGAACCAGACCCAATGGAGATTTCTGTAAAACCTTCAGATTTAGGGATAGCTAAAGTAGCTAAAGTTACAGATAGCTGGACAGGGAAAGTTGTTCAGAATGATGGAAAACAAATAACCGTAAATCTTAAACCACATAGCTGCGTTTTGTATGAAATTAAGTAAGCTATTTATAGTGCTGGTGTTTCTGCTGTTTAGCAAAAACTCATTTGCATCAGAACCAACGCAGCATGCTGCCACTGATTCTGTTTACCTGTTTTCATACGGGACTGATGGATTACGGTTTGCATGGAGCGATGACAGAAATAATTGGACACCTGTTGGAACGGGACAGGTTTACCTCCGCTCGGACTTTGGCCGCTGGGGATCAGATAAAAAAATGTTTGCTCCGTATGTGATTCTGGGGCGCGGGGGAGTTTGGCAATGCGTCTGGAGCTTAAATGATCGGGTAAGGCAGTTTGCCCATGCTCAATCAAGAAATCTGATTGACTGGGGGCCGCAAGGTTATCCCTTTTTTGAAAAAGGTAAGAATATCCTTCGTCCTGTGATTAGTTACCATAAGGACCTGGACATTTATCAGATTATATACACGGATAGCGAGGGCACCTATTTTCAGACAGAAACAAAAGACTTCAAAACCTATAGTCCAGCAAAGGAGGTACCCCTCACTGCCTATAAAAGCAATACCATCACCACTACCATTCAAAACAATACGGTAAGCGGACAGCTACACCGTGTTAAATGGGCAGTGGTTGAAGCGTTGAATAAAACTGCGGAGCTCAGGAATTTCAAGGCGCGGCAAGATGCGGAGACAACCAAAGAAGATCCGGTACGTTTTGCAAACTTAACAAAGCCGGAACTGCATATTTCGGCCGAGCCTGAAAAAGCTAAAGCGATCAGTAAGCTGTTAACAGGAATATTTTTCGAAGATATCAACTATGCAGCAGATGGGGGGCTTTATGGCGAACTGATTCAAAATCGTGACTTTGAATATCAGCCATCAGATAAAGAAAACCATGATACAAAATGGAACAGCAACCATTCCTGGACATTCAAAGGCAAAGAAGGGGATTTTGCAATTCGAACAGAACAGCCACTACATCCGAATAACCCACATTACGCGGCACTGAATTTAACGGTTGATGGTAGTTCATTATCGAATGCTGGTTATGACGGAATTGCAATAAAAAAGGGGGAAAATTACCTGTTCTCCAGTTTTGTCCGTGTTGCGGAAGGAAAGAAGTCGTTCGAAGTAAGGCTTGTTAGTGAAAAATATGGCTTGCTTTCGAAAGGATTGATCAGTTGCAGTTCAAAATTCTGGAAGGAAATAAAGATAACACTCAAATCATCGGCTTCAGCCTCGGATGTTAGCTTGCAATTGTGGCCATTACAAAAGGGTCGTATCGATCTAGACATGGTTTCACTATTTCCCCAAAATACCTTCAAAAATCGCCGAAATGGCCTTAGAGCAGATCTCGCAGATACAATTGCAGCGATAAAACCGCGTTTTGTTCGTTTCCCAGGTGGATGTGTGGCCCATGGAGATGGGATCCATAACATTTACAGATGGAAAAATACAATCGGGGCCTTACAGGCCCGGGTTCCTGATCGCAATTTGTGGGGCTATCACCAGAGTATGGGGCTGGGATACTTTGAGTACCTTCAGT
>CBFGNP010000110.1:0-9077 GCA_965650095.1 uncultured Pedobacter sp.
TTAAAATTAATTAACTTTAAAAGTAATACAATTGAATTTATCTTTGATAATACCTTCTATGAGATAAGGGTTCTAGATTCCCCATTTTGCAAACTGCTTTGCATCTTCGTGTTCATGTTTATAGCTACCTTCATAACGCTGGCAGGTTAGTGGGCCCGGTGAGCTATACAGCCCTGCCTTAAATCCATATTTATGCAAATAATCCGTCAGCAATCTCATATCCGGAAAATCTTTATTGGACAACACATTTCCGTTTGTGTCACGGGTATCTCCAATTAATTCCCCTTCATTAAAGCGAACCTTTTTTGTTTTAATACGAAAGTCAACATTTGCTTTATAGTATGGTTCCCGTAATGCCTTGTCTTTTCCCTCTGGCATATGCGCTACATCGGGTACTTTCATCCAGCAGTCATCTATATTGATATACGACCAGCCATAAGCTGCGAGCCCCGATTTAATCAGCTGATCCGCAGTATTCCTGATATCTGCAGCAGTTACATTACAGGCAAAAGAATTCCAGCTGTTCCATCCCATTGGCGGTGTAAGTGCAATGGTCTCTCCCACAACCACCGTCACATCCTTATTTGACTCCCCAAATTTATTCCGGACAGTTACCATCAGGTTGTATTTTCCTGGTTTTACAATTGCTCCCCTGATCACGCCCAGTGTTGCATCAAATGTACAGCCAGCTGGGAGTCCCGAGACCATATATTTCATTGGTTGCGTTCCTGTAGCAGCAATCCGGAATATGATTTCGCTTCCCGGCCTTACTCCATACACACCCGTACTATTTATCTGTGGTTGTTTAGGTGGTTTAGGAGTCAAAATGACATATTCTGCTTTTCGCGATGCCAGGTAGATAGCTCTCACTTTCCCTACTTCCCTTAAACTATTCACAATCGTATCAAATTTAAGCGGTTTAATTCCCCGTTCGTTGCAGGAAACCAGGTAAGCATGCCAGTACCTACCTGCTAAAGCACTGTATTTGCCTGATCCAGCAGGAAGCAGATGTTGCCATATGTTATCCCGCTCTTCCCAGGTCATTTCCATTAGCGACACCGGGTCATTATGGCTGCCACGTAATTCATCCCATGTCTGGCTGCGTTTAAGACCCGCCCATTTAGCACTATCTGTCGTGGTATTTGCATTAAACATTTCCTCAAACCAATTCTCCCCGACCTGCTCAGGAGGATATGTTTTGTTTTTAAAAGATAAACCGGTGCCTGTAGCAAACAGCAACAGATAAATAATTTTTTTTCTCATATGTCTATTTGCCTTTTTAACCGAAGATGCTTTCCGAAAAGTCACCGTGATCAGGCCTTCAATCTTTATCTTATTTGTTTCCTCATCATTTCTTATTTTTTATAAATGACGATTCCCTCTGTAGGGCTTTCCACACCGCCTTCCCCTGCGATGATAATAGTACCATCGTTTAAAACGACTGCATCCATTAATCCGAAAGGTGCCGCATATCCATAGTAAGCTTCTTTTGTAAACAGGGCACCTGCATTGGAATAAGAAAGCCCATTGTCGGTACTTTTGAAAAGTACAGGTGTGATTGGGTAAGTAGGGCTATTTTTTATTTCTGTATCTGATTCTCTTCCTGTCGGATTAACGAACAGAATTTCCCCATTTATTCCTTTGAGCAAACAGCCTGCAAAGAGATGTCCAAAGTCACTGGTTTGAATATCGGATGACACATTGGTGGTCGCGGCAGTCCAGTTTTCACCACCATCGCTGCTGTACGATACACGCTTATTTTTTGGACTGGCATTGGTATGGCCTACAATCATCATTAACCGGCCATCTGCTAGTTCAACCACAGCACCTTGTTTTAAGCGACTGCCGCTGATGACCTTCCCTAACCGCCAGGTACTTCCGCCGTCGTCGGAAAGTGCCATTCTTACCACATTAGTACTGTAAGTAAGCGGCATGACCAGGCGTTTGTTGTAATTGGTTGATTTTAGTTCAATGCCATGCCCTGAACCACCCATAATATATCCAGCAGCCGTATTTTTAGTGGTGGTAATCTCTACCGGCGTTGTCCAGGACGTGCCATTATCGCTGGACACAATCTGATAAATCCTTTGTGAGCCGGCGTTATAGGTGTACGTATTGTTGTTGGCTGCAAACGCCCCTCCTATGCTGCTGTATTGCAGAATAATTTTCCCGTTATCAGCGGTAACGACCTGAGGGAAACAATAGGTTAAGTCACTGCCATTTCCTGCAAGCACGGTGATCTGGTTGCTCCAGCTGTTACCGCCATCGGTAGATTTTTTCATGATGATGTCTGTATTTCCTACCGGCATGGTGTTTTGTGACACCCTTTCTTTAGCCGAAGTAGGTGTTCCGCGGCCTTCGGCAAAAAGCAGCAGATCTCCGTTTGTGGCTTTTGCCAGTGCAGGCGCCTGAATTTTATTATAACTGCCTTCATACTCATGCATGGCGTAATCCGGGGTATACATTTCTGAGCTTTCAATATACAGATCATGTACAGTCCCAAAGTTCCTCCAGGGGCGAAACTGAGGGGTAAAGAAATACGGCCGTTCTGTTCCAAGCTTAAGACTAAATACGAGGGTATTATTGATTTTTATATAAAATATACCCGATGAAATGATCACTTCCAACTCGGCAGGTACCCCAGGAATCATGACCTGGTGAATATTGGGCCATCCCATTGAAGTCTCTACACCTATCGTTGTGCCGTACATGTCAACAAAAAACTTAGGCTCAGCACCTCCGCCGTCCAAACCGAAAGTAAATTTTTCTTTAGTATCCCAGCTCGTACCCAGGACTAAACCGGCCGCAGTTGCATTCAATGTTCCAAAAGTAACTTTGGCATACATGTAAAAACCCCTGCCAGCACCAACGGGGACAAAATACTTTGAATAGACCCTGTTGAATTGATAACTGTTAGGATCACCTCCAAAATGGTCAGCATTAGACAATGGATAGAAATTGCGATGTGGAACCAATTGCAACCCATCTGGTTTTTGGATCCAGGATAAAGTATCCCCTTTAGTGAAATAGTCGGTATATCCTTTAACAAGGATTTTCTTATGATCAGGCACACCGTCTTTCATCAGCCATGTTCCTGCCTGCCGGCTTTTATCAAACGGGAAAGGAAGAGAATCTGGGATATTCGTATTTCCAAGATCATGAGGGCCCGGGAAATCGAAATGTTCTTCTTTGTAGCAACCCATCAGAACAGCACTGATCAGCAGGGAAAAAGCCAGGTACTTTTTCAGTTGGTTAGTTTTCATCTCAATATGTTTTAATCTTTTTATCATTCGCTTTTTCTCCATTTACTGCCATTTTCCAGGATCAATCGGGATGTACCAATTGCTTTCGTTTTGAAGCCTTGACCTGATTGCAACCCGGTCACTTTCCGGATACTTAAGTGCTACAGCATCTGCCAGCATATTCTTTCCGTTTAGTTTAGATTGTAGCATCAGGTCGTACCAGCGCCTTCCCTCAAATGCAAATTCACGGGCTCTTTCTTCAAAGATGACCCTGTCCATAATCTCCTTATCGGTATATGGAAAGGTTAGCTTATCTAAGATGACCAACCCGCGTGCCGCTCTGACCATATTGACAAAGTTAAAAGCAGAGGAGTAATTGCCGAGGTTCAGATCTGCCAGTGCTTTTATCAAATAGCCATCTGCACTGCGCATCATGGGCCAGCTGGCGCTACTTTCATAACTTTTGCGCATTGACACCACATTGTCAAGGCCAATATATTTCCAGATAACGGTGTCGCCATTAATCACTTTGTAGCTGGCCTGTGCCCTGATATCAGCATCTGTTAGGGATACATCGTCCTTAAACAACGCGTCAACCACGGTAGATACGGGCTTTAAATAATACCTGCCACCATCTGCCCTCACAGAAGACGTAAATTCCTGAAGCCTGTTGGTTTCAAAACTATTGGAATATTGATAACCAAGCAGGAACATGGAATGCAATGGCGCCGAAGATGCGGAGAACTGGTTGAACCAGTTTCCTGAGGTGCCTAAGGTGTGGTTTGTATTCTGGATGATCAGATCGCAAAATGAAGAAGCTATTTGATATTCACCAAGCCACAAAGCGATTTCGGCCGCATAAGTAGCTGCAAGTGGCTGCGACACTCTACCATATCGCTCTTTGGCTGATAGGTTTTCACTGTTCCACTGGTAGTTTACAGGAATCATGCCGACAGCAGAGAGGACATCATTGTATACCAAAGTCCATACTTCTTGCTGATTGGCCGGCATTTTATAAATAGCTCGTATTTGCTCCGAAGTCAAGCTAAGTGTTGGCTCTTTCACAGTTTCGCCTGCAGCATTAACATAGGTAATTTGCTCAGCAAAATCGGTAGTAATAATTGGAAAAGTAGCATAAGTACGCAACAGCTGATAATAACAGATGGCGCGCAATAATAAAGCCTCCCCATAGAAGGCCCTTGCATCGCGGTCTGCGATCTTATCGTCCAGTTCCTTCACCTGATACACTTTTTCCATCTGCCGGTTGCAGCGGGCTATGGTCTGATAAATACCGGCATAGTTGGTATATGGGTTGTTTGTACTTATATTATTCAATACAAATTCATTGATATACGGATTGGGTTCAAGCTCACCAGTTGTTACCATATCGGCACGGGCGTCTCCCCATAACAAAAATTTATGGGCCTCCTTTGCAAATGATTCATACATTCCAAATGCCGATGCATTTAAATCTTGTTTATTTTTATTAAAATCATTTTCTACAATTAAGCTCTCTGGGGTAACCTCAAAAAAATCGGAGCAGGACATCATACCAGTACTCAGTAGTAACGCTGATGTCGTTATCATTAACTTTATTGGTTTCATCTTCATTTCTTCAAAATTTAACTAAAACGACACCTTTAATCCAACTATATAGGATTGTGGCAGAGGTGACGCTCCAAAATCAATTCCACGGAGCATCGGATCAGGCGTTGTTACCACTTCGGGATCTAATCCGCCATATTTGGTAAAAGTCATCAGATTCTCTGCAGTTACATAGACATTAAGCGCGCGGAAGAAAGCCATTTTCGCTGGAATTGGAACCTCATAACTAAGGGTAATATTTTTCAATCGAAGGTAACTGCCACGCTCTACCCATAAGTCGGAAGTAGCGCCATTGGATGAAGGATCATCAAACGTCGCCCTGCTTAATCCGGTTCCGGGGTTGGATGGTGAAATATACCGTCCTTCAACATCGGGAGACTGGTTAGAATAATCCGACATTAAATGCATGCGCTGATTAAAACTATTATATATGTCATTTCCTACAGCATAAGTAAAAAGTGCATTTAACGACAATTTTTTATAACTCAGCATAGTTCCAAAATTTCCAAAGACATCAGGAAGTGCTGATCCGATCACCTGACGATCAAGGTCATTAATTCTCGAATCCTTATTTATATCCTCGATAATATAGTCGCCAGTCCTAAAATTGGTACCATCGGCCTTCTGTAAATTTACTGCCCCTTCTGATTCAAAAACACCCAGGACTTTATAACCATAAAAAGCACCTATCGATTCATTTACCCTGGCGATTGTGCTCACTCCTCCTATTGATTTAACTATATCTCCATTCTTAAGTTCTTTTACTTCGTTTTTTAGGGTTGAAAAGCTCCCAAAAAGCGACCAGGACAACGCTTTCTGATGAATCAGATTCGCATTGATATTGATTTCGATACCTTGTGACGCCACCTTTCCGTTATTCTCAAATTGCGGATCAAGGCCCAGTTCAATTGGCATCGTTCGTCGTGTAATAAGATCGGATGTTGATTTATAATAGTACCCCCCGTCCAGTACAAGCTTTTTGTTAAATAAACCTATTGTTATCCCGGCAGTATACATATCGGTCACCTCAGGTTTGATCGATGCGTTTGCAATGTTGCTTAAATAAGCGCCTCCATAGCCAAAATAGTTGGCAGCTGAGTAGAGATTGTATTGGTAATAGCCACGCAAATCATTATTTCCCGTTCTTCCCCAGTCTGCACGAAGTGCCAGCTTACCATGTTTTCCCCTGTTGATTAAATCAATTTCTGTATTTACACCCGGATAAATGCCCCACCTTCCGGTTTTACCAAAATTAGATGAACCTTCTATATTCAGGTTCGCGCCTATATTTATTCTGTTTAAGAGATCTAAGTTTCCGCGCATATACAGTGTAGCCAATCTTGATTTATATCTCGAATTAGAAGCAGAATCTAATGTACCTTGATCAAGCGTTTCATAATCATCGGTGCCGGCATTGATCTTACGCGCAAAAACTGCTTTTTCTTCATACGATTCTACAGACAACCCCGCTTTTCCAAAGTACTTGTTTGTTTTTCCTATTGATCCGTTTTTCTCCAGCCAGGTATTCAATAAAATTGTAGCCTCGCTGGAATTCCTTTTTAAATTTTGTCTAAGCCTGTTCAAATCCTGAACTATCCCATATGCCGGACGATATTGCTTTTCTGTCAGGTTCAAGTAATTGAAGACGAACGAAGACCGTAAATACATACCCCGCTGCATTAACCAACTGGCGACGATCTGTCCATCGACCCGGTTATCTTCATTCTTATTGTACATATTGTCGACCAGCGAAAGTGGGTTACTTTTCCCCAAAACATCTATATTGGCCAATCGATTTGATATTTCTCCTGACTCCGAGAATAGGTATGGGCTCATAAACGGAGCTTTGGTTGCAGCGGCAAACAACGGGTGTATTGGATAGTTAAATCCTTGTTCAGCATAACTGAAGTTGGCATGTGTATAGGCAAGATGATTTGCTATCTCGATTTTCGGCGAAAGCTTGTAGTCGATATTAAACCTTAAATTAACCTGGTTCATATCAGTTCCTTTAATGGTCCCTTCCCTATCGGCATAACCAACACTAAACATATAACGTGTATCTCCGTCGCCCCCTTTAAGCTTGATATGATAATCGGATAACCTTGCATTCCGTGTAACTAAACCCAGCCAATCTGTATTGTTGTTGTATACCGGGGAGTTTGCATCAAAAATCGGATGCTGATCCAATTCCGTCTGTGTACTACCGTTCTCAAGCAAATAATTGCGGAGATAATTTTTAAACTGACTGGCACCCATGTGCCCGATATTGTAATCGGCGCTTGATACACCGAACTTCGCAGAGAAATCAATTTTAGTCCCGCCTAATTCCCCGCGGTCAGTTTCAATATAAATCGCACCATTAGCACCTCGTCCCCCGATTTCTGAAAGTTCCCTTCCTTCTTTAGCAACTTTTATATCTCTAATATCATAAGGGTTGATAAAATTGAAACGTGATGGCTGGAAAACGGACAAGAACGAGGGCAGTGAACGGGTATATCTAACAGGGATACCATCTATGTACACAAATGGGGATGCACTCATATTAATTGAATTCAGTCCGCGAATCATTAACTGAGATGCATTGCCAACGGTTCCAGACTGTATAACCTGTACTGTTGGTTCTTTAACTAGGAGTTCACTGAATGTCGTCGCCGTAGTCCTGATGTTAACTTTTAAAATGGAATCTTGGGAAGAGTTTCTAGCCTCTTGTGCAAATGTCGAAACACACATCACATTCAAAGCAAAGAAAAAGCCTCTTTTTATCCTGATATTAAATCTTTTTTTCATATACCCTCTTAGTTTACTACTGGCACCAATTCAATTGCATCCATTAATACATCGCAACAATAATTACCTTGTTTTCCCGTGGCAAAGCCTGTAAATGCGAACGTTAAAGAAACATCTGAGCGGGCTTGAACATCAATTACTCCGCAGTCGTTCGTTATATAATAATTCCACAAATCCCAGGTGCCATCTTTTACAGCCAAATCAATATCATCTTTAATTATTTTCTCCTCGTAAATTGTAATAAATTTACCACGTGTTCCGCTGCGATGGACAAGCCTGATGGTATACTTCCCAGCTGGTACATCAGGAATACTGAGCTTGAAATAATCACCTACCTGCTGTGCGTCAAACTGTACAATCCTTCCCTCTTGATTCTGATGATAACTTTTTGTTCCGTCATTCATGAGTATTCTGGCCGGTGATACGGTAAATACATTTTGTTCACCGTACGGGCTTCCGGGAGGATATAGAAGATAACGGATTAACGACGGTAGTGCTTCCACTATTTCTGCAACCGTATCCAGTGAGTGATATATTCCGTTCGAACAAACCTGATCAATACCAAATTCCAGTGATTGATCAAATTTGAATGTTTCGTTCATAAAATAGTTACCCCTGTCATCCAACTTAAAACTCAGCGATTCTTTCTTATAAACCGGGAAAAATCGTCCCGATGTTAATTGGTTTAAAAAATATCCCGAGTCCGGCACAATATGATAACCGGCCCAGGCTTTTAAGTTTGCAATTGAGTTTTTATCAAAATTATTTTTCAATAGAACCTCATCGCGCTCTACAACCAAGGTAATGGTGCTATCTTTCAAATAGCTGGTCAGACCGGTCTCTTCAAAGATGCCAAGCATTATATTATACTTCCCCGTTTTATGCAGCACCTCATAAATAGTTTCCACAGGTGGAGAAAGCACCTCGTCGGTTTTATTTATATACCCATTAGTCATTTCGATATTTGACTGAGTAATGGTGACAAAATTGTTTAACTTAAGTGCGTTATATGAATCTCTGATGTCGACAATTAAGTACTTATCATTTAATGCTGTTGGGGCAGGAAGCGGCCCCGGTTCAAATACATTTGTATTTATTTTCTTATCTAATAAATGGTAGGAAAAATAGTTTAACCAGAATTCAGGAGACTTATCCTTAATAGCGGTCACTTTATCACCGCCAGCCGACAATTTGGCGAACAACTTTTCAAAGGCCTGATTGGTTGGAGCAAAAAATGTGTAGGCTCCCGCAGTTTTTAAGAGGCTTCTTCTGTCCACATAGTCAATTAATTCTTTCAGGGTGCTGAGGTCTTCCTCCTGGTCGATATAATCCATGATCTGGAGTTCGTCCGTATCATCATACCTTGCATCCGAAAAGCCCCTTTCGCAGCCAGGGCTCACAAACAATACGATAAAAGCGAGCATCATCAGGGAGACGGATATT
>CBFGNP010000111.1:0-9027 GCA_965650095.1 uncultured Pedobacter sp.
CATTGTGTTTTGTAAGCGGTAAGCTTATGCAGGTTTCATTATAGACTATCAAAAATAAACAAGCAATCACAGAAACCGCCGTTTTTAACAAATTTTAACACGTCTGTAAAGCATAATTATTATATTTATATTGCCTTTTGCAAGAGAATAAAAGCAATGGTATTAAAATCATGAAAGTCATTTTATCGATACTATTTGCACTGGCCAGCACTTGTATGAGTGTGAATGCACAAACCGAAAACGATATAACCGGTGCCTGGCAACTAACTGAAGGGGACAGGACCCATCACCTTTTAGTGCAGGATGGGCTTTATTTTTATACTGTTCATCAGGGAAATCAATTTTTAATGACCCAGGGGGGTATCATCAAAACAGCTGACGATAAAACGCTGACTGCTTCAACCTGGTTCAACAGTACTGATTCTTCGAAAGTCGGCTCAAACCTCAAAATTCCTTTTTCTGTTTCGGCCAGTCAGTTGTCGCTAACTATAGATGGAGATGAAGTGACATTTAACAGGGTAGACGATGGAAAAGCCGCGCTTGCAGGGATATGGCGCATAACAGGGCGCATGCAAGAGGATGGAAAAATAGCTCAGATACATCAGACTGGCAGCAGACAAACGTTAAAGCTGCTAACCGGCACTAAATTTCAATGGGTAGCCATGGATCCTACTAAAAAGATGTTTGCAGGTACCGGTGGTGGATCGTATGCCTTTAAGGATGGCAAATACACGGAGAATATAGAATTCTTTTCGCGCGACAACAGCCGCGTCGGAGCTTCGCTGGTGTTTACCGGGAAGCTGGAAAACGGCGACTGGCATCATAGCGGCCTGAGCAGCAAGGGAGCAAAGATCTACGAAGTGTGGAGTAAAAATGCTGTAGCAGAAGGTGTAGCTACACCTCCGCCGCCGAAAAAATAGCTCGTATTGCCTGGAAGATTTCTCAGTTCACTTCTGAAAAAAATTGCTCCAGATAGGCCAGCATAAAATCATGTCGTTGCCCGGCGATTTTTCTACCTTCCTTCGTTTTCATCAGATCCCTCAACAGCAATAGTTTTTCGTAAAAATGATTGATCGTCGGCGCTGTTGAATTTTTGTACTCGTCTTTGGTCATATTCAGCTGGGGCTTTATTTCAGGATTATATAGCGTCCTGTTTTTATATCCACCGTAAGTGAAGGCCCTTGCAATTCCTACAGCACCGATCGCATCCAGCCGGTCAGCATCCTGCACCACATCCAGCTCCGCCGAGCGAAAAGTTACCACACCAAGATTTGTCTTATAACTCAGGTTTCTGATAATCTGAAGGACGTGATTGATCATGTGCTGTTCCAGGCCCAGCGTATTTAAGAAATCACCCGCTATGCTGGGGCCTATTTCTTCATCCCCATTGTTGAATTTGGCATCGGCAATATCATGAAGCAGTGCGGCCAATGCAACGACCAGTTCATCCGCCTTTTCCACTGCGTTAATGGCGACAGCATTTTTATATACACGGTCGATGTGAAACCAGTCATGCCCCGCCTCAGCACCATCCAAGGACTTTTTAACAAATAATATCGTCTTCTCAATGATCGGGTTCATCTATATCTTATGCTTATGCTGTTGGTTTAACAGGCCTTTCATCTTCTGGTCTCCTGCTGCCATCATACAACTCGTATTCTAACATACGGCAATCCAGCTTGCCATTATAAAACTCTACTTTGCGCTCCGCTTTTAGTCCGATCTTTTTAGCCAGGTCCGGGTTTCCCGTAAAAATGTATCCAAAATATCCTTTACAATGCTGCTTCATAAAATCACCCATGCGTTTATAGGTGGCCTCCAATTTGGAATGAACACCCAGACGTTCACCATATTCAGGATTGAAGACTACAACCCCCTTCCCACTTTCCGGAACGGGTGTATCTGCAAAATCACAGACCTCAAAGGTAATGAGTGTATCCACGCCGGCAGTTTTCGCATTTTTACGGCTGATGTCCACAGCGTCTTCAGATAAATCTGTAGCTGTGATCTTCAGATCAACATTTTTGATCACCTGGTCTTTTAATATTCTCCGCTCAGCAAAGAACACCTGTTCATCATAGCCTATAATGTGCATAAAACCATAGTTCATCCTGAAGAGGCCTGGCCGACGATTGGTGGCAATCAATGCAGCTTCAATAGCCAAAGTTCCGGAACCGCACATCGGATTTATAAAAGGCGATTTCTGATCCCATTTGGTGCTCATCACCACACTGGCAGCCAATGCTTCAAGCATTGGCGCTTTACCAGGGATCTTACGATAACCATGTTTAGCAAGTGTTTCCCCGGAAGTATCAATAAATATATCAGCTTCGCTATCTTTCCAGTACAAATGAACCACTGCCTTGTTGGCATCGGAGCCTGAATTCGGGCGGATCCCTTTCTTCTCTTTAATTCTATCTACGATAGCATCCTTTACCTTTAAATTGGCAAAAAGCGGTGTAGTGATGGTTGGGTTATCTACATTTGAAGTGACCGAAAAGTAGCCCGAAAAATCGATCAGCTCTTCCCATGCCATATCTGCCAGTTCACGATACAGCTCTTCGGGATTATTTGCCTTGAAGCTTTTCAGATTATATAAAATCTGACTCGCACACCTTAAATTCAGGTTTAGCTTAATGCATTCCGATAAGGTAAGATTCAATTCTAAGCCTGTAGGAAAATCTCTTACGATTTCATATCCCAAATCTTTAACCTCTCCGAGTAAATAAGGGGACAGGCGCTTGTTACAGGTTATAATAACCTTACTTTTTGTGTGGAAAACTTGCATAATTTATTGTGCGAAGTTATCAATAAAAATATAGAGATTTGAACATCGTAGTAGAATAAAAGAGTATTTGTTATGGAAATAAAAGGAAAAGTGCATGAAATTGGTGCATTACAGCAGGTGAGTGAGACTTTCAAGAAAAGAGACCTGATTATAGAATATGCAGAAAACCCTACCTATCCTGAATACATCAGGTTTGAGGCTTTACAAGATAAAACTTCTTTATTCGACAGCCTGAAACCGGGCGATGATGTAGAAGTTTCATTTAATTTACGTGGTCGTCCCTGGACAGACAAAGCCGGAAAAACATCTTATTTTAACAGTTTGGTCGTATGGCGTATCAACGCCCTGACAAACAATGCCGCTGCCGCTTCAACTCCAGCATATGCGCCGCCAGCTGATTTAAACAGCGCACCGGGCGAGGAAGATGATCTTCCTTTTTAAAAAGCTTTTTTAAGTAAACAGATTTTGCCAGTATGCCGGAAATTTTTTCCGGCATTTTTTGTTTCAGCAAAGCCAAAATATTTAGTAAAAATACTATATTTGTTAGCAAATGCTGGTATTATGTCTGAACGGATTAAAGAGAAACTGAACATACTGGCTGATGCAGCTAAATACGATGTATCCTGTTCCTCGAGTGGAGGAACCAGAAAAAACGACAATAAAGGCCTTGGCGACAGTCATGCTTCAGGTATTTGCCATACCTATACGGAGGATGGGCGCTGTGTTTCCCTGCTAAAAATTCTCCTGACGAATCACTGCATTTACGATTGTGCATTCTGCGTTTCGAGAAAGAGCAACGACATCGCCCGCGCAGCCTTTACTGTTGAAGAGGTGGTCTCATTGACCATTAATTTTTACCGTCGAAATTTTATTGAAGGCTTATTCCTGAGTTCAGGGATTTTTAAAAACGCTGACTTTACCATGGAACGCCTGCTGAAGGTGGTTAAAAAGCTGCGACTCGAAGAACGCTTTAACGGCTATATCCATTTAAAAACCATACCAGGTGCAAGCGAAGAACTGATCAGAGAAGCCGGCCTTTACGCCGACAGGATGAGCATCAACCTGGAAATGCCTACAGAAAGTGGCTTAAAATTACTTGCTCCCGAGAAAAGCCATGAAGACGTCAAACGCCCCCTCGCTCTTGTGCAAAATCTCATCGTACAATTACAAGACGAGAAAAAACTGATCAAAAGCGTTCCTAAGTTTGTACCGGCAGGCCAAAGTACACAGATGGTCGTCGGCGCAACTCCAGAAACGGACAAAGACATCATGCATACTGCAGCCGGATTTTATAAAGAGTTTGCGCTGAAAAGAGTATACTATTCCGGATACATTCCCATTAGTTACGACAACCGCCTGCCCATCATTGGTTCGCAGCCTCCCTTGATTCGTGAAAACAGGCTGTATCAAGCCGACTGGCTCATGCGATTTTATGGCTTTTCTATCAATGAGCTGCTGAATGACGCCAACCCACACCTGGATGTCGACATCGATCCTAAATTAAGTTGGGCCCTCAGAAATCTTCATCACTTTCCTGTAGATATTAATGTCGCCGCTTATAAAATGATCCTGCGCATTCCCGGAATTGGGCTAAGCTCAGCTAAAAAGATTGTACAAGCCAGGAAGTTTGGCAAGCTGAGGATCGACCAGCTGAAAAAGATTGGGGTAGCCTATAACAGGGCCAGGCATTTTATCACCTGTGCAGATACGCCTTATCAGCTAAAGGATTACCAGGCCACGCAAATAAAATCGTTTATACTTGCTGAAAGCGGGCGGCAACAGGTTAAAAACGATGTGAACCAGCTCATTCTTTTTTAACCAATCCCTATTTACGAAATGATCTATTTAATTGATGGAAGTTTAGAGAGCCTGCTGTGTGCAGTGTTTGAATGGTTTGAAAGGAAACCGGGAAAGGTAATGATTTGCCTGAAACAACTCCATCAACCGGATGCTTTTACGCCAGTATTTTCTGTTCACAATGACAACAGAAAGGCTGACAGGGTATGGAAGGGATTGCAAAAGAAATTAGATAAAGGCTGGATGAGGCGGTTCTATTGTACTTTTCTTTCTGAACTGCCACAGGCTTACCAGAGCCTGTTTGATTTTGCCTGTTATATATTTTTAAGTCGACCGGGTGCCGAATCAAATTATGGCAATGAACATGTGCTGGCCTTATCGCAAACTGCCAAAAAAACAGAAAGAGAAAAACACAGAATGGAAGCCTTTATCCGTTTCCGGCATTTGGCAGATGGGATCTTTTACTGTGGCATAGATCCGGATTTTAATGTATTGCCCTTGATCATGACACACTTTAAGAACCGATATGCCGATCAGCAGTGGATAATTTACGACCTTAAAAGGCATTACGGTCTTTTCTATAATCTGCAAAGCGTTGAAGAAGTGCGGCTCGGTCTGCAAGAGGAAAAACGAATAAACAGCGCCGCGGACCAGACGCTTATGGAAAAGGAAAACTTATACGCAACCTTGTGGAAAAATTACTTTAAAAGCACCAATATAGCTGCACGAAAAAACACCAGATTGCATGTGCAGCATGTCCCCAAAAGATATTGGAAATATCTTACTGAAAAAACTAGCTTGTAAAGATTTATCTTGTAAATTGCCTCAACGTGTAAGCAGCGCGACTTACCATAAATTTATAAGGATGAAGTTAAGTGTTTTGGTGTTAATTGCTGCTTTCGCAGTAGGCCTTTCTATAGGTTTAGTCAATTTTTATTTTCAGCAAAGCTGGTACTTTATGCTGGTCTCATTTGTAGTCACTTTTATTACCAGTTTTATTGTCTTCTATTATCTGCTCGAAAAATACATCTATTCTAAAATTGTACTGATCTATAAAATGATCCATAATTTAAAGCTGGGTAAAGACCTGAAAGATGCCCTGGGCGAATATGTAAGTTCCGACCCGATAAACGATGTGGAACAGGAAGTGAAGGAATGGGCCGGTGCAAAAAAGAGAGAAATTGAAATCCTGAAGAAACAGGAACAATTTAGAAGAGAGTTTCTCTCCAATGTATCTCATGAATTTAAAACTCCGCTGTTCGCTATTCAGGGCTATATAGAAACCCTGCAGGATTGTTTAACAGAGGATCCGGAGATGGCCACTAAATTTTTGGATAAAGCAGAAAAAAATGTCGAGCGCCTGAGTTATCTGATTACCGATCTGGATTCCATTTCTAAACTGGAAACCGGCGAAATCCCGATTAATTATGCAAGGTTCGATTTTGTGCCCCTGGCGAGAGAGGTAATGGAAGGACTGGAAGACACCGCACGCAAAAAAAACATCACCTTATCCTTTAAGGATAAATATACGCATCCGGCTTATATCAGAGCTGATCGGGAAAAAATCAGACAGGTACTCATCAACTTAATCCATAATTCTATAAAATATGGTAAAGAGCACGGATCTACTGCAATTAAAATTTTCGAATTACATGATCAGTATCTAATTGAGGTAACAGATGATGGAATTGGCATCGATGAAAAACATCTGGCACGTTTATTTGAACGCTTTTACCGGATAGACTCGCACAGGTCAAGAGAAGAAGGCGGTACAGGTCTTGGACTAGCGATTGTTAAGCACATTCTGGAAGCTCATGAGCAAATTATATCGGTAAGAAGCACCTTGCAAATCGGAACAACATTTGCATTTACACTCGAAAAGACTGGTTAACAACTTGATGTATTTGTAAAAATAAGTTAACACTTAACACTAAGTTAACATTACTCTCATACTTTTGCATCATATTTTAAATTAATATGAACAGCATTTTTAAGTTCTTTACCCCGAGGGACAAAAAGTTTCAGCCTTTATTTGAGCAGGCCGGAAGTAATGTATTGAAGATTTCCCAGGCATTATTACTTGCCCTAAGTGCAACTGATCTGGAAAAAAGAAAAGAATATATTAAAGAAGTAGAACGCTTGGAGCATGTTGGCGACGACATCACCCATTCCATCTTTCTTGAGCTAAGCAAAAACTTTATTACGCCTTTTGACCGGGAAGACATCCATGCACTGGCCAGCGCCGTCGATGATATTGCTGACTTTATCCACGCTTCGGCCAGCAATATAGAGCTGTATAACATCACCAACATTGGCGATGCGATGATCAAACTTGCTGAATTGCTGGTTGAGATGTGTACAGATCTGGAAAAGGCGATCAAAGAATTAAGAAGCTTCAAAAATATCCGTGTAATTGCCGATGCCTGTGTGCGCATCAACAGTGGGGAAAACCAGGCCGATTACGTTTGTAACCTTGCCATTGCCCGTTTGTTTGAATTCGAGACCAATGCCATAGAACTGATCAAACAAAAAGAAGTTCTGCAAACCCTGGAACTGGCTACAGACAAATGTGAAGATGCAGCAAACGTGCTGGAATCGATTTTGGTAAAGAATGCTTAACCCTTTAAAAAAATGGTAACTACCTTACTGGTTGTTGTAATTGTTCTGGCTATTGCCTTCGATTACATTAACGGCTTTCACGACGCGGCAAATTCTATTGCAACCATTGTCTCTACAAAAGTACTATCTCCTTTCCAGGCGGTACTGTGGGCTGCCTTATTCAATTTTGCTGCATACTTTTATTTTACAGATCACAAAGTTGCCAATACCATTGCTAAAACTGTAGTAGAAAACTTTATTACGCTGGAAGTTATATTGGCCGGTTTGCTGGCTGCCATTGCCTGGAACTTGTTTACCTGGTGGTTTGGCATTCCTTCCAGTTCCTCGCATACGCTAATTGGTGGCTTCGCAGGAGCTGGTATGGCGAAAGCTGCCTCCTTAGGCGCAGGCGTCATGTCGGCCATTAACCTTGCCCCGATATTAAAAGTGGTGGCATTTATTGTGCTTGCACCTGTTATTGGGATGGTGATCTCGGTGATCATTTCCATTATTATTTTGCACATTTCAAAAAATGCCCGCCCTTCCGTGGCAGAAAAATGGTTTAAACGGCTCCAACTCATTTCGTCTGCCGCACTGAGCTTTACACATGGGGGGAATGATGCCCAAAAAGTAATGGGTATTATTTATGTATCCATGGTTGCATCCAAGGTATTAAATACCGGCGATCCGATGCCGGAATGGATCCCCATTTCCTGTTATGCGGCAATTGCCTTAGGCACCATGAGCGGCGGATGGAAAATTGTAAAGACCATGGGATCAAAGATCACCAAGGTAAATGCCTTTGAAGGCGTTGCCGCCGAATCTGCAGGTGCCGTGACCTTAGGGATTACAGAACACTTCGGTATTCCTGTGTCCACCACACATACTATCACCGGTTCTATCGTTGGTGTCGGTTTATTAAAAAGAGTCTCTGCAGTACGCTGGGGAGTTACCGTAAGCTTATTATGGGCATGGGTATTAACCATTCCTGTTTCCGCTACACTGGCGGCCATCGTATTCTCCGTGATCCACCTCTTTTTTTAGGATCAGCCCTGAGCGATCAGATACCAAAAAGCCACAGTTGAGATCAGCTGTGGCTTTTTGTTTAAAAATCTAGTTTACAGGTCATCCTGCTTTTTGGATTCAGCGGCTTCTCCCACTTAGGCCCATTGGTAATTAACCTGATGGCTTCCCGCTCATATTTGTCATCAGCACGCTTGATTATCCTGATGTCTACCGGACTCCCTTCCTGATCAATCCGGAAACTCAGCTCAATGGTCTGACCCGCTTTTTTTTCGTTTGCAAATGCATTATTGCTGTTTATATATTCGAAAAGTTTATCCCAGCCACCGACAGGGTTAGACACGAGCATTTCCGACTTTTTCACTTTAGAACTCATACCCCTGATCTGGATTCCGGCCGCTTTTCCCGCGAGCGCATTGTTCAGCCTATTGCTATCAGCGGACAGTTCCTTTTTCCGGAATGCACCATAACCAACAACCACCGTTTCATTTAGCCCTGCCTGGTCAGGCTTTAAAGCAATGCTCAGCCGCTGATTAGCTTTAGCAAGCGTTTCTACACCTTTAAATCCTATATAATTAGCATAGACCATCCCCATTTTAATGGACGTATCTGCATTGATCCTAAACTCGCCATTCACATCAGTCACTGCTGTTAAATTGGTGCCGTTCATTCTGACGGACACCCCCGGCAGAGGCTTTCCGTCGTTTTGCGCCACCACTTTGCCACTCCAGACATTGGAAAGCTCAGCAGCTTTAGCCCTGGAAACAGCTCCTGTAATGGCCTTTTTTTGCTGAACTCCATATCCGACTACTACTTCATTT
>CBFGNP010000112.1:0-9017 GCA_965650095.1 uncultured Pedobacter sp.
GCCATCAAACTGCAGAAAGGAAAGATTATGAAAGCAGGGATATGATCTATATCATAAATTAAAAACCGAAGACTGCGTATCTTTGTACCATATAATAAAAGGTGCTATAAAAAATAAGAGCGATGAACCCGACATGATTAAAATCATGAATAAACACATAGGGATATGATTATTTTAATCATCAAAGGCTCCATCTAACAATTAAAACCGCCGAAGGCAGCTTGAAGACAAATAAACTATAGATACTACTAAAAAAAACAATAAATAAACAGATGAAATCGATATCAAAATTACAGGCGGTTGTAGCCTGTAAATGTCCAAGATGCCGCGAAGGCGCAATCTTTTCAGGTCGTATGTATTCTTTTAAAGCGCAGGGCACAAACGAGAGTTGTTCTGTTTGCCACCTGCGCTTTGAGCGGGAGCCGGGCTTTTTCTATGTCGCCATGTTCATTAGCTATGCCATGAATGTTGCCGAAATCATAACCCTTAGTGTGGCTACCTATATTTTTGGTGTTGATCTGGTGTATGAGAACCTCTGGATCTATGTAGGGATCATCCTGGTAGGGGTACTTCTACTGGCACCTTTCAATTACCGCTATTCCCGTGTTTTCCTGCTGCACTGGCTTACGCCAGGTTTAGGCTATACGCCTAAACCTTAATCGTTTTCCATCTTCCTTTTCTAAACAGGATATAACCGGCCAGGGCAATACCGCTTTCTGCCACCGGAATGGCAATAAATACACCCGTTGGCCCCAGGTCAAACTGTTTGGCCAAAATGTAGGCCAGAGGGATCTGGAATAACCAGAACCCAAAAAAGTTGATCCATGTTGGTGTCCAGGTATCGCCGGCACCGTTAAAGGTACTGATCAGCACCATACCTATGCCGTAACAGATATAGCCCATGCTCATGATCTGCAGAGCATTGATGGCAACGTCCTGGATCAGCTGATCATTGCTGAAAAACGAGATGAAGTACCTGCCACCTGCAAAAGTAAATGCCATCACCAATACCATATAGATGATGACATATTTGGCCGTTTTCATCACCGACTGCTCTGCACGCTCCAACTGTTTCGCGCCCAGGTTTTGCCCTACCAGGGTAGCCGCGGCATTGCTCATTCCCCATGCAGGGAGCATAAAGAACATCATCAGTCTTAAGGCGGTCTGGTAACCCGCTGAACCATGATCGCCCCCGGTTGTAGCCACCAGCTGTGCAAGGAATATCCAGCTGCAGGAGGCGATTACAAATTGGAAAATCCCCGGTGTGGCAATCTTTAACAGCGCCTTAATTTGCTCCCAGTGTGGTTTCAGATAGCTAAGCTTGATCTTTAGCGCACCGCTGCCATTAAATAAATGATAGAGCTGATAGCAAACACCTATACCGCGGCCTATGGAAGTGGCCATGGCTGCGCCGGTTAGTCCGAATGCAGGTATAGGACCAAACCCATTGATCAGTACCGGGCATAAAATGATGTTGGCAATATTGGCGATCCATAAGCTTTTCATCGCTATTGCCGCATTTCCTGCACCTCTGAATATTCCGTTGATAAGGAAAAGTAATACGATGATCACGCTTCCGCCCATCATAATCCGCATGAAAGGCGTTCCCTGCATCGCAGTTTCTGCCGATGCACCCATGATCAATAGAATGTCGGTCGCGAAGATCAAACCGGCTATACTGATGAGAATGTTGAATACTACAGCGATAAAAATCGCCTGCATGCCCGCTTTTCCAGCGGCTTCTGGGTCTTTTTCTCCAACCCGCCTGGCGACTACGGCTGTTGCGGCCATGCTCATACCAATGGCTAATGAATAAATAACAGTGAGCACAGATTCGGTGAGACCTACGGTTTGTATGGCATGACTGCTGTTGTGTAAATGACCGACAAAGTAGAGGTCGACCAGTGCAAATACCGATTCCATAGCCATTTCCAGCATCATCGGTATGGCCAGCAGGAGCACCGCTCTGCGCATGCTGCCTTGCGTAAAGTCGAGATTCTCGCCCTTAACGGCTTGTTTTAAGAGATTAAAAATTTGAGATAGCTTACCCATGGAAGCTGTTTTCTGTATTGACATAAAAATAAGAAAAAGTAAAGTATAAACCGTTAGGCAGCAGGAAATGCTGCGACCTGATGTTTTGCTGAAAGGGGGGAGCCCTCGGTTCTTAGAACCTCAAACGGACTGCAAAGATGCTCATCATTTTGCGGTAAGGTTAAGCTGCAAAGATAACTTTTTTTCCAAAAAAGGATGATCTTATTAAAAATATATGCGTACCCCTGATTTCTCCACCTTGGATTTTCGGTGATCAGGCGTCCTGATTGTAACCGTATCTCAGGGAAGCCCACTGTTTGACTCCTGACTGAATTAAAAGTTATTTAAGCTCTAGTAGAGTATTACCAGGGCCTTAGCAGGGCGTCTATAGGGCTATGGCCCTAGAAAGGCCCTAGTAACCCCCTAGTAAGGCCCTAGTAATGCCCTAGTAATATTTAATGCAGACAGACAACAGAAAGTAGGCTGACAGTGTGTGTCACATCTTTTCAGGAGAGTTTGGACAGGTTGGACAATGGTACGGCTAAAAGCGTGAGAACGCGTTGAGGGGCCGTGGGAAAGGCGTTAGGGAACCGATACCAGACGCTGCGCTGTTCTTTCCCTGAAAAAGAGTGGTTAGTTGTCTAAAAAAGGGTGATTTTTTAAATGCTGTAAGCCTGGATCATTTCTTCGTTGACCTTACAGCCCTTTCCGGTGCTGGTGTCGATCATCACGTAATCAAACCATCCATCGGAAGCGACTTTACCGGTACGTTTGTTTTCGATTTCGAACTGTACACGGCAGCCCTTTTCATTAATGGTAAGGATACCTGTGCGGATCAGGACTACATCGCCGAGCACAAGCGGACGCTTAAAATCAACCAGGGCAGTACGTACCACCCAGCCATAGCCACTTTCTAAAAAAGATTCCATGGGCATTTTATAGCACCTGGCCATCTGTTCGTAACGGGCAGCAAGTACATAATCAAAATATTTGCTGTTATGTACATGGTTAAACATGTCGATGTCGTCCGGACGGACGATTAACTCGCTTTCAAATATGCTGTACTCGCTTTTCTCCATGGTAAGTGATTGAGGCCGTAAAAGTAGGATTTAGATTTTAATTTATAACTGGTTCTGCCCTCGATATTAAAACCAAATGACATTTGGAGATATACTTGTTAATCATTAAAACATACACTATCTTTGCAGCCAATTAATTAATTTATAAACACTTTAGTATCATTCAAGAATGTATTTAAGTAAAGAAGTAAAGGCCGATATTTTCAAAAAACACGGCGAAGTAGAAACAAACACGGGTTCTGCAGAAGGTCAGGTTGCGTTATTTACATACCGTATTGCGCACTTAACAGAGCATTTAAAGAAAAATCGTAAAGATTTCTCTACTCAGTTATCACTACAGAAATTAGTAGGTAAACGCCGTGGTATTTTGGCTTACCTGTTTAAAAAAGATATTGAGCGCTATCGTGCTATCATTAAGACCTTAGGCCTTAGAGATATCATCAAGCCTTTGGGGTCGAAAGACAACAAATAAGCGTATTTTTATCAACGAAAGCCATTCTTTAGGGAATGGCTTTTTTGATTTTTTATCATACTTTTGCAAAGAAAAAAAATACATATATAAACAAGGTGTGTCGAAAGAGGAAAATACACCACAATTATTAATAAATGAATGTAATAAAAAAATCGTTCGATCTGGGCGATGGAAGAACAATTGAAATCGAAACAGGTAAATTGGCCAAACAGGCCGATGGTTCTGTAGTAGTCAGAATGGGTGATACCATGCTTTTAGCTACTGTAGTATCTACAGTGGGTGCAAAAGCAGGTGTCGATTTTTTGCCGTTATCGGTTGATTATCAGGAAAAATATGCCGCTGCGGGACGTATTCCGGGTGGATTCCTTCGCCGCGAGGCTAGGTTGTCAGACTATGAAGTGCTGATTTCACGTTTGGTTGACCGTGCCTTACGTCCGATGTTCCCTGAGGATTATCACTCAGATACGCAGGTAATGATCTCCCTGATCTCATCTGATAAAAATATCATGCCGGATTGTCTGGCTGGTTTAGCGGCATCTGCTGCTATCGCGGTTTCGGATATCCCTTTTAACGGGCCGATCTCTGAAGTGCGTGTAGCTAAAATTGATGGTCAGTTTGTGATCAATCCTTATGTAAGTGATTTAGAACGTGCTTCTTTAGAGTTTTTAGTGGCAGGTACTGAAAATGATATCGTAATGGTTGAAGGTGAATGTGACGAGATTTCTGAAGCTGAAATGGTGGAAGCGATTGAATTTGCACACAAAGCGATCGTTGTTCAGGTGCGGGCACAGAAAGAACTCGCTGAACTGGTAGGTAAAACGGAAAAACGTGCCTATTCTCATGAAGACAGCAATCCTGAATTAAGAGAACAGGTTTTCGCAGCTACTTATGATAAAGTATATGCTGTTGCTAAAAGCAATACCGGTAAACAAGAGCGTGGTGATGCATTCGGTGCAATCCTGATGGATTTCATCGCTTCTTTAGGGGAAGATATTGATGATGTTACCGGCTTCTTATCCAAAAAATATTTCCACGATGTGCAATATGATGCCATCCGTAACCTGGTATTGAACGAAGGAATCCGCTTAGATGGACGTGATGTCCGTACGGTGCGCCCAATCTGGAGTGAAGTTGGTTATTTGCCTGCTGCACACGGATCTGCAGTGTTTACACGTGGTGAAACACAATCGCTGACTACCGTTACTTTAGGTTCTAAAGATGATGAGCAAATGATTGATGGTGCTTTCATCAATGGATACAACAAATTTCTTTTACACTATAATTTCCCTGGTTTCTCAACCGGGGAGGTTCGCCCGAACAGAGGTGCCGGTCGCCGCGAAATTGGACACGGTAACCTGGCGATGCGTTCTTTAAAGAAAGTATTGCCAGGTCTGGAAGAAAATCCATATACCATCCGTATCGTTTCTGATATTTTAGAATCTAACGGTTCTTCATCAATGGCAACTGTTTGTGCAGGTACATTAGCACTTATGGATGCAGGTATTAAAATCAAAGCTCCGGTATCGGGTATTGCTATGGGTTTAATCACTGATGAGAAAACTGGTAAATACGCAATCCTTTCAGATATCTTAGGTGATGAAGATCACTTAGGGGATATGGACTTTAAAGTTACCGGTACGGAAAAAGGTATCGTAGCCTGCCAGATGGACTTAAAGATCAATGGTCTGAAATGGGAAGTGTTGAAAAACGCTTTAGATCAAGCCAAAGAGGCTCGTCTTCACATCTTAAACGAGATGAAGAAAACGATCTCTGCACCTCGTGAAGATTACAAGGATCATGCTCCGCGTATCGTTTCTTTAAGTATTGATAAGGAATTCATTGGCGCTGTAATAGGGCCAGGTGGTAAAATTATTCAGGAAATGCAACGTGAAACCGGCGCGTCCATCTCTATTGAAGAGGTAGGTAACAAAGGTATCGTAGAGATCTTTGCTGATAATAAAGCTTCGATTGATGCCGCGGTAACCCGTATCAACGCCATCGCCGCCAAGCCGGAAATCGGTGCAACGTATGATGGTAAAGTGAAATCTATCATGCCTTTTGGTGCGTTTGTTGAGATCATGCCTGGTAAAGACGGATTATTGCATATCTCTGAGATTGCATGGGAACGTTTAGAAACTATGGACGGTGTTCTTAAAGAAGGTGATAAAATTCAGGTGAAATTGCTGGATGTGGATAAACAAGGTAAAATGAAGCTTTCAAGAAAAGCATTATTGCCTCGTCCACCAAGACCAGAAGCTGCCCCGACAGAGAATAAACCAGCTTAATTTAGCATGATCGTTGTGCCGCACTCCTAATACGGCGAAGCCACAACCTGCTAAATGAAAATGTTACGGACCCCGCAATTTGCGGGGTTTTTTAATTAAACAGGTTATTTTTTTATCTTTACCTGCAGGGCTAAGCGACAGTGCCGGGAAAATCATTACGCTTAGACAAATTGTAATTAGTAATCAAAGAAATTAAATCAGAATGTCTCATCTTATAGCCCCTTCGGTACTTGCGGCCGACTTTGCAAATTTGCAGCGTGATATAGAAATGATCAATTCGAGTACCGCGGACTGGTTTCATGTAGATATCATGGATGGCGTGTTTGTCCCGAACATTTCCTTTGGCTTTCCAGTCATGGATGCGATAAAAAGACATGCAAAAAAGCCTTTGGATGTACATCTGATGATCGCTAACCCGGATCAGTATATAGAGCGGTTTGCAACGGCCGGTGCGGCAGTGATCACCGTGCATTACGAGGCTTGTACACATTTACACCGAACGGTGCAGGCCATTCATGCGGCGGGATGTCAGGCTGGTGTGGCCTTAAATCCGCATACGCCCGTAGCTTTGCTGAAAGATATCCTGGCCGACCTGGATATGGTGCTGATCATGTCCGTAAACCCTGGATTTGGCGGACAGGAATTCATTGTCAATTCTTTAAATAAGATCAGGGAACTAAGAGCTATGGCCTTACAGGTAAACCCGGATCTGCTGATAGAGGTTGATGGGGGGATTGGCCTTCATAATGCTGGCTTGCTGCTGCAGGCCGGAGCTAATGTGCTGGTCGCAGGAAATGCGGTGTTTGCTGCGGCTTCGCCAACTGACATGATCAACACACTTAAACAGGTTGAGGGAGCAAGAACACAGCATGGGTAAGACTTTGACCTCCTTATAAATCACCATCAATGCTCAAAACCTGTCTGTTGCTGTTTGTTGTTTTACTGGGCTTTACTCAGTTAAGCGCCCAGCCGCTGATCAAGATATCAGGCCTGGTAACAGACGAGTCAAAACGCCCCTTACCACAGGTAACCATTACCCTGTCGGGGCAGAGCAGATCGGCCACTACAGATCTTCGTGGCACTTACCACATCTATTCAAGCCGTAAGTCCTTTACCTTAAAATATACGCGCTTAGGCTATAACGCGGTTCTGATTAATGTGAGCCAGGATAAAGCCGGCCGCATTGTACAGGACGTGGTGCTGACCATCAACCCGAACGAGCTGGAGCAGGTGACCATCACCAACAGGCAAAATCAGCTGAGCAACAGCATCACAATTAACATTACTGATCTTGAAGGTTTGCCTTCGGTTTCGGGCAATTTTGAAACCCTACTGAAAACCCTGCCGGGGGTATCGCCCAATAATGAGTTAAGTGCCCAGTATAGTGTTCGCGGGGGGAGCTTTGATGAGAACCTGGTTTATGTAAATGATGTAGAGATCAACAGGCCGGCAATGATCAGGAATGCGCAGCAGGAGGGACTGAGCTTTATCAACAGCGATCTGCTGAGTTCGGCGAAGTTTTCTGCCGGAGGTTTTGAAGCCCGGTATGGCGATAAGCTTTCATCGGTGCTGGATGTAAAATACGAAAGGCCAGACAGCAGTGCTGCAACTTTAAATGCAGGTTTACTGGGACTTTCCTTCAGCTCGAAAATTGTGGATAAAAACAGCTATCTCCTGGCGGGAATAAGATATAAAAATAATGCGGGGATATTAAGCAGGCAGGACAGCAAAGGCGTTTATATGCCAAATTTTACCGATGTACAATTCGTCTATGACCGTAAACTGTCCGATCAGCTAAGCCTGAACTTCCTGGGGAATTTCAACAGCGGGATGTTTAAGCTGATTCCCGCGAGCCGCGAAACCAGGTTTGGTACCTTAAATCAATCGACTCGTTTAAATATTGATTATACAGGAGAAGAGAAAGACGATTACCAGACTGCCGGCGGCGCAGTAGCTTTGAAATTTATACCTCGGCCAAACTATGTCATGAAATGGATAAACAGCTATTTCAGAACGGACGAAAAGGAAAATATTGACATGGCGGGATGGTATGCGTTTGACCATGGCGGCCTGGGGGTATACACAACCTATGCAATGAATGTGCTGCGCTCGCAGATCTTCAGTTCGGAACTAAAAGTAGATCAGACCTTTAACGGACATACTTTTTCCTGGGGAATGAGGTTTGAGCGAAAGCAATACGATGATAACCTGAACGAATACAGTGGCATTAGACAGTCAGACGGTACAGCTGTTGAACCCGGCAGTTTTTATCAGGATAATCAGATCGATGTGCAGAACAAACTGGCCATTCAGTATTATACAGCTTATATTCAGGACAGTTATCGCTTGTCGGCCAACACGGACCTCCAGCTGGGCATCAGAGGGAATTACAACGGTTTAAGCAGGCAACTTTTACTCAGTCCGAGACTGCTGTTGGCCTACCGGCCGGTCAGTAACGACAGGATCTTCCGCTTTACGGCCGGTGTATACCAGCAGGCACCCGATTACAGGAGCATAAGGGACTTTAACGGCATTCTTAATTTGCGCCAGCAGGCGCAACGGGCCTACCATACCTCGGCCGGCCTGGATTACGCGTTTGACGGACTGGGTACCCGTTTAAAATTCAGCTCGGAACTATATTTTAAATACCTGGATCGGCTCATCCCTTATATGATGGACAATGTAAGGTTAAAATACCTTGCAGGTGAGACGGCGAAAGGATATACCATTGGTGCTGATTTTGGCATCGGAGGGGAATTTGTGAAGGACCTGCTGTCGCACTTCCGGTTATCCCTGATGAAGTCGGCGCAGAACATCAGGAACGATGATCAGGGTTATAAGAAGCGGCCTGCAGATCAGCGTGTGAATTTCTCCGCATATTTCCAGGACCGCTTGCTGAATAGTCCGACTTATAGGGTGCATCTGAGTTTACTTTATGGGGCCAGACTGCCAGTGGGCTCGCCACTTGAACGTAGTTATTCGGATGATTTTCATATCCCGGCCTACAAGCGTGTGGATATCGGTTTCTCTAAAGATTTTTTAGATGATTTTACAGTAAAAAAACCTGGTTTTCTGGAGAAATATTTTAGTTCGTTTACAGCATATCTGGAAGTATTTAATTTGTTGAACATCAATAACACGGTTTCTTAT
>CBFGNP010000113.1:0-9002 GCA_965650095.1 uncultured Pedobacter sp.
ATGTCCGGGCAGGACGGCAGGATAAAGAACATCACCTGCATTTATTGTAATGTTAGCGGCATTGGCGAGATAAATTTCTTTATCATTATCATGATACGCAAACCAGCCAAATAATGGAGATGATGGCCCTTCCTGCATATATTGAAGTTCAAAAATAGATTCAGCAGAATTCCCAGGACTAAAAATAGTATACCAATCGGCCGGCGCCACCAATTTAGACGAGTAAGATGCGTCAAGTGTTTCACAGAGCGCAATACACGCGTCATAATCATTTCTCCAAAGCTTAACATCTGCCATTATTGCTCTTACCGCATTTTTCGTAACACGGCCAAATCTGTTGATCGTACTGGTATAGGTTTCTGGCGCTGCATTCAAAGCAAAAGACAAATCCTCTTCAATAAAATTAAGAACCTCATTTTCAGATGATGCCGCACTATTGATTGTTTGAGTATCTGATTCATAAGGCTCTTTTAAAATAGGAACCTCCTTAAAAGCCCGGACTAAATAGAAATAGTATAGCGCACGCAATGCATAGGCTTCCCCAAGCATATTGTTTAATTCTTCTGCTTTAAAAGTAGGGTCGTTTTCACGTGCAGTCGGTGCATTTTTAATAAATGAGTTGATCCACCCTATTGATTTGTAAATATCCGCCCAGCTAACCAATGAGTTGGTGGTATAAATATCATGCGATAAAAATTGGGAATGACTCGAAGTGAACGCCCCATCCTGGTCACCAGGTGCATATAAGCTGGAGCGAATATCGCCCCAAGCCTGGAACTGATCAATACAGCTGTTAAATGAAGTATATAATCCATTTAATGAGGATTGCACTTGTTCCTTGTTTTGCCAAAATTCATCTTTAATCAGGTTGTCAGGCTTATCAACCTCTAAAAAATTTTGGCAGGCAGATAGGAAGAAAATCAACCCCAACAACCCGCATTTAATCTTATTCGATGTTTTCATTGTCGTCATTAAAAATTAAAGTGTTACCCTAAATCCGAGTGTATATTGCCTTGGCGGTGCTGTAGTATTATTATCGACACCTGGCATTGTAATGTTTCCATTCATGGGAACCTCAGGGTCGACACCCAAATAGTTGGTCCATGTATGAAGATTGTAGGTGCTTAAAAATAAACTTGCATTCTTTAGGCCCAGTCTTGAGACTGCTTTTTTATCGAAATTATAAGAGATTGAAACTGATTTTAATCGAAGGTAAGAAGCGTCTTCCACCCATCTGGTAGATGCTTCCTGATTCCATTCGGCCAATCTTTCCGCGCGGGGAATCTCGCTTATATCTCCCTGTTTTCTCCAGCGGCTTGTGACCGATTGAGCCTGATTTCTAGAATCATGCATCTTTTCCACATTTTTTCGGCTCAGATTTATGACGTCATTACCATACTTGTATTCCAATTGTACCAGCAACTGCAGATTTCTATAATTAAACGTATTGGTCCAGCCCCCGAAAAAAAGAGGGCTGCTGTTTCCTATCTGAACTTTATCAAGTTCGTTAATAATACCATCGCCATTGATGTCCTGGTAGATCATGTCTCCGCCTCTAAACATGTGGCCCGAATTAGATCCATAACGCATCTGCTTAGGAGTAATCCCATCCGCCTGATAAATAATATCTCCTTCACTATCCCTTAAAACAGCATCATCGTCCCTTGAATAAACGCCCAACGCGCGATAGCCATAAAATGCCCCAATTACATCACCTGCTTGCAACTTTGATACAAAACCATCCCTTGTGCTTTGGTATGAAGAAGCATCGAGGTTATCAGGAAGGCTCAGGAGTTTATTCTGGTTTGTTGCGATATTGAACTGGGTACTCCAGCTAAAGCCGGTTCTGGTTGGTTCCTTAATCACGGCAGTAATACCAAATTCGAATCCTGAGTTACGAACCGAACCAAAATTAATCCATTGTTTGCTAAACCCCAGAGTTGAGGAAAGGGTTTCTTCCAACAGTAAGTCATCCGTTGTAATGTTATAATATTCTACTGAACTCTTCACCCGCTCATTAAATAGATAGAAATCCAGACCATAGTTAAATTCTTTACTCGTTTCGGGCTTAATATTATCATACGCCATCTTAGACGGATAGGTATAGGGGTCGCCCAAATAGCCCGTTCCGGTAGAATAGGCAACATCAGTTAAATTAACCAGCCGTCTGGGAAGGTTACCGGCAAGGCCGAAAGAGAAACGGGGTTTAAAATGGTTAATCCACTTTGGCAATGAAAGAAACTCCTCTTTAGCCATATCCCATGCTAGTCCAATTGTAGGATAGATAATATATGGGTTGTCTTTTCCTTGTCTGGAATTGGCCTCAAGGGTTGCAGATGTTGTCACGAAAACCCGATCACGCCATCCATAATGCCCATGTAAAATATACCCGGCCTCTCTTTCATTCCCGAATTTACCTTCTGCTGAAGAAATTGTTGCGGAAGCATCGGCAGACCGTAAGTGTGGTGATGATCCGTTATTATAGCTCAATAAGGTTGAATTAAACGTTTCAGCCCTTAATTTAAAAATACCAGTCATCATCAAGCGGTGATTGGCTATATTTAAAGCGTTCCACGATAAGGTATTTGTGTTGGTAAGCAATAATTGCGCTCCTTCTCCCTGCAAACCTGAATTATATAAAATCTCTCCGGGGAGTGCATCTGTTGCATATCCCGGTAAAAAATATTCGTCAGAAGACTCACGGAAATCCACTCCTATTTGTGTGCGTAAATCAAGATTCTTAACAATATTATAATTTATAGAGGTAGAAGCCTGAAGTCGGTTTGCTTTTGTAAGATTGGTAGAATAGTCAATAACCGCCAAAGGATTATAACGGGATGTGTATGAAATATCGCCTCTGGAAACAAAATAATTCGAGCCATTTTGCGAATAAACGGGATAAAATGCCGGAATTTCTCTGGCATAAGTCATTGGCGAGATTTCATCTGCAACAGCGGTATTATTCTCAGATTCAATGACACCTTTCTCATTTATAGGGTGCCTCTGGCCTCTTTTATCGGTCAATGAGTTGGTATAAGATAAATCTGCTGAGATTTTTAATTTATTGGAGACTCTATAGTCAATATTGAAAACATTATTGAACCTGTCGTATCCCGTGCCCTTTGTCGTTCCATATTGGTTGGTATACCCTACCCCCCAATAGTACCTTACCCGTTCACCGCCACCACTCAGATTAGCGTTGTATTGCTGGTTAAATCCATTTCTGGTGATCACGTCTATCCAATCCGTATTATTATTATATTTCCATGCATCTTCTCTGGTGAGGTCACCCCGCAATTCCTGCAGAAAACTCCCGTCATCAACCCCTGATCTGTAACTTTCAATAGAAAAAATACGTTGGTCATCCCCAGACATCATTGGAATGGTATTCGGCACCCGGGTAGTCGTAAATTTTGATGACAAACTAAACACCGGTTTTCCCTGCTTACCCCGCTTGGTTTTAATAACAATTACGCCATTTGATCCTCTTGAACCATATAAAGCAGTAGCGGAAGCATCCTTTAGTACTTCAATAGATTCTATATCAGAGGGATCAATATCGCCGATCGGGCTAAAACCAAAGTCTGTAATGCTCGAAACATTGAAGTCATTACCAATAACTTCTCTACCGTCAATAATCCATAGTGGATCATTGATACCAGAAATACTGGAAACACCCCGAATACGCACAGTAGCCGCAGCACCGGGATCACCACTTGCAGCGGTGATCTGCAAACCAGGGGCAGCGCCCTGGATGAGCTGCTCAATATTGGTTACAGGAACGTTTCTGAGCGCAGTTAAATCTACAGTTGATATGGCGCTACTGGTCTCCTTTTTATCTATCGATACCATACCCATATCCGCTTTATCTGCCCTTTTGACCACAATCGCTACCTCACCCAGTTCGCCTTGGGCGGGCAGTAAAACCACTTCAAAATTATCCCTGCTGCCCAATGTAAATTCCTGGGGTTTATAGCCAATATAAGAGAATTTGATTTTTACGGCATCCGCGGCTTTTTTCATCCGGAACTTCCCTGTAGCATCGGCACTGACACCGTTGATTACCATGTCATTACGATTGACGAGTATGACCGTTGCGCCAGGAAACACTTGACGCTTGGTCTCATCATAAACAGTACCTGTTATTACACTTGTTTGTGCAAAAGCATCCTGATTTAAGTAGCAAGATAACCCAATAAGAATGCAAATATTTCGTAGTATTTTATTCATTTCTTAATCTTTTCAGCGTTAAAAAGTGTCATTAACCTTGTGAACAACGCCATTGCTTCCCTGTACATTGGCAGCGGTAAGTGGCGAGGGTTTTATTGTTTTTTGCAAATAGGTGACACCGAAAGTGTCCCAGCTACCGGATAGCGTAACCATATCGCCATTTTTATTAGGAATAAGTCCTGTTGACACGCCATCCGTAAACACAAAGCGGTTAGGAATAATATGCTTACCCACAAAAATGCGCAGTTGCTCTGGTGTTGAAGTAGCTACATTGATCCCGGCTGCTTGCATTGCTGTATTGGTTGGTGCAAAAACAGTATAGGTAAAGAAACCCGTTAAATTTAACTCCCTCTCCAGCCCCGCTTTGACAATCGCATCTTTAAACCGGGAATATTGCGAATCTTTACTCACTAAGGCAAAAACAGTACGGGTTAGATCTGCTTGAGCCATAGGCTTCAAGAACCCGTCTATTTCAAAAATAGCTCCATTGCTCTTTTCCCAAACGGCCTTAGGAGTCAATAGGGAGACAGAGTTGCCCGTGTAATCGTAAAACTTATTATTGTCAAATAATATATATCCGAATTCTGTTGGATAATACCGTTTCCTAAATCCTCCTTCATCTCTAACATCTATGTTGAATATTCCGGTACGGCATTCCTGTCGCCTTAATTCACGCTCCTCGGCATTCAAATCGTCGACCAGGGGGCCGGTCCAAAATTCATCTGGCTGTACAAGGATTGTTTTATCAGCATGTTGATAATATAATCCGTCGGTTAGACCATCTTCCAGATTAGTGGACTCAAACATTCGCACCCACTGATTATAGTACATCTTCCTCATATAAACCCCGCCCTCAACACTATGTAATATGGGAGATTCAACAACCTTGTTAACTTTATAAATCACGCTATTGCTCGATAAAACGGAACCAACTATTGTCGGACCAATCTTACTCACTTCCTGAGGAAAACCGCCAACTCTTATCTTTGGATTGTCTCTTACGACATCACTTTTGAACCAGGGATCCGCGAGGACGGCAGTTTTAACAACTTGCGTCTTTATAAAGTCAGGAACTGAATCAAGAATACCATAAAAATGAGGCAAATAAGGGGTAAAATAGTCAACTATAGCTTCATCTGTAGGAACAAATATAGTGGACAGTACTGTTTCATCAGCGACATTCCTGACACCCAGGTATGTTTTATACAAGGTTGTATCAATCCGTCCAAACTCGTCTTTCGGACCCAACACGTATCCTATATGTCCGTCCAGCCATTTATCAAATATTGATATGTCATTATCCGAGGCAACTGCAGCATCAGTTGTGGGCAAATTTGGCAATGGCGATTCAAGTACATGAATTACACCATTAAGCGCACTTATATCGTATTTAGTTGGTGATACTTTGGCTGATTCTACTGTAAATCCATTACCATTAATATTGTAGACAGTTTTATAATCATCTGCCTGCGCATTAAAAAACGGCTGCGTAAAAATGCGTATTGATTTTGGTTTCAATTTACCTTCTGCACGCGTGGTATAATACGTTGCTCTCGTCGGCGCCAACCCACCTTTTGTGGCGTCGTTATACCGCTTTTCAATATCATACTTATAATACATTCCATTAATGAAGTGGCCATTTACATATTGCCGGAGAAGTGATTCTGGAGCTGCATCTATTGTTTCGAAGCCATTTGCTTAAATAAAAGCCTGAACGTGTTCATTAGTCGGCGCCAGGCAAGTATAAATTGCGGCTTCTCCCAATGCTTGTCTAAGCCCCACTTTGTCAATAACTTTGACAAAGTCTAACAAGTCCGGATCTTCACTCAAGATCTCAATAATGTTCTTATCAACTTTTGTTCTCGGATTATAATGTTCTTGAAATTCTTTTGAACAAGATATTCCAAATACAGTCAAAATGACGTACAGGACAAGGAAATGTGGTTTGTTTTTTTTCATCCCGGCTCATTAATTTTGCTCGTTGTTTCATAAAAAACTCGCACCTGCTGGCATAGGTCTTGTTTATTACTGAATAAAAAGCATTGATTAAAAGGTTATACAGTTTATTTGGTTTGGTTTGTTCTAATAATTAGTATTTATGTAGAACATATTTACAATATCAAATATGAAATATTAAAATGTATATTCCAAATTTTTATTTTATTTATTGCGCTTTCCGGGTAATCCAGTTCAGGTTAAACCTTTTCAAAACCAGGCTATAATTAAAGTTTCTACCTGGGTATGCGTTGGTTTCATATAAACAATATATGGTTCCGTCCGCACCAATGGCTACATCCGAATATCCCGAAGTACCCTGATCAATAACTTTCTTCAGCGGCCAGCTTTGTCCCTCATCATTGCTTATTTTTGCTGTTAGGTTTTTGCGTGGATGCTTGTCGATGTTTCTGCTATCGGGATTGATAAATAACATTCCACCGCCAAGGTTTTCCGGCAGGCGTGTAATTGTCGCCATACATACAGGTTCAAATAATGCTTCATCAAAAATAGGTTTGCTCCAGCCGCTAATGCCGTCATTACTATAACTGATCCCTCTGCGATGCTTTTCTGTTACATTTCTAATGTTGACCAGTACGCGCCCGTCTTTTAGTTCAATGGCCATTGTCTCACTTGGATTTTTAAAATCAGGGGTGTTATCTGAGATAATTTCGCCTCTTTTCCAGGTCTTGCCCAGATCGTCACTGTAAATGGTAGCGATACAAGATGGAGCATGGCTCCTTCTCGGCAGCGTTTTCGCAGGATTACTCAGCCATACAGGCACCAGCAAACGGCCATTTTTCAATTGAATACTATGTCCTGGCCCTGGCGCGAGTACTTTCCAGTCGTATTCCGGTTTAAAAGCATCAAAAGCGGAGGTGATATCTGCGGCCTGGCTCCAGGTTTTTCCATCATCCTTTGAAAACGTATAATAGGCTCGGGCATAGTCGCGCTGGTATAACAAATGGATGGTTCCATCTTTATCGACTATAGGAGTGGCATTACTGGTAGGCTCGCCATCTTTCCTGGCAGCAATGATTACGTTTGGCTCCCATGTTTTTCCCTTATCTGTGCTTCTACGCATCAGTAAATCCATGTCCGCCCAGTCGCTGGCTGTCCCAATTCTGCCTTCGCAAAATGCAAGCAATGTGCCTTTTTTGCTCATTACCAGGGCTGGTATGCGCATAGAAGCATAGGCTCCGCTGGGTGTAAAGACCCTGGTACTGTCAAATAGGATTTTTGAACCGACATGCTTGGTCGTTTTGCATCCATGGTTCATCAATATCATAATCATACAAGTAATAATGGCAAGTGAAGAGGTTTTAAGCGGGAATAATTTGTGGTGTGGTCTCGTCAATAACAACATAGTTTTGGTTTAAATTGAAACTAATACGTATAATAAATTTCGGGTAAGATCTCTTCGCATTTTTTCCGGACAATCAATACCTCGTCCTGGGCTATCCAACGGTAAGGCCAGCGCAGCCGGGTACTTATAGGTGTCCAATTGCCAACCGCCGCCATAAATTTGTCAACAGCCTGATTGGCATATCCCTGATCTGTAATATAAGGAACAATGCATTCGTTCATAAATCGTTGAATTCTAACTTCCAGGTCAAATGCCGACGCGTCTCCGCTCATGATGCCCTCGTACCATTGTTGTGCGAACTGAGGATTTAAACAGGCTACATTAGAATAGGCTCCATGTGCCCCTCTTGATATTCCTGTTGCCAAATGATGACCCGGAATAAATACGGAAAATGGTACCGACAGATTTTTCATTTCCTGGTACCATTGTTCGTCGCCTCCGGCAACTTTGCAGCCTGCTAAAGGAATCCCCGCTTCCAGGATCTCCCTGAAATCTTTAGGCAATAGCTTCTTTTTGGCATGTGGCGGATTAAAGGGATCAGTCCTATCGGATCAGCAATTTTGGCCAGTACCTTTAAAAAATCAACAATCTCCGACATCGTTGGCATAAACCAGTCTGGCAGGATCACCTGGATGGCGGATGGTTCCAATAGTTTAGCCCTTTGTAATCTTTGCCTGGATATTTCCGGACTCATGTGCGAACAACCAATTTGGAATGGCATACCTGCAGCATTGCATTTTTTTGCTAAAATTGCATTTATCTGATCAAATTCTTCTTCTGTCTGGTTGTAAAATTCGCCAGCTGTTCCATTAGAATAAATACCATCTACTTTAAAAGAAATCAGTCTGTCTATTTCATCTTGCAGCTGGCTGTAATTGATACTGTCATCACTATTTAGAGGCAATAATAATGTTGCCCAGTTTCCATATATTTCCGTTGGTTTTAGAGGGGTCATTTATAAGTATGTTATGCTTAATTATTATATCCTGTTGTTTGTTCTAAATTTGGATTCGCAGCAAGCACAGCAGTAGATAGAGGCCAAAATAATGGTATTGTTTTACCAACCAGGTTAGGAACATAGGTATATGCATTTATTGTTCCGGCGGTGTGGAACCTTACGATGTCATACCATCTTTTGTTTTCAAAAAATAGTTCCCTTCCGCGTTCCCTAAATATTTCCAGCTCGACGCTTGCTTTATCTGTTGCACCTGTATAATCGCCATTTCCTGCACGCCCCCGAACCTTATCTAAATAAGTAATAGCCAGTGAGGTTGTATTTAATCCAGCATATGCTTCAGCCGCTATTAAATAAATATCCGCCAGGCGATATAATATAATATCATTATCAGAAACACGATAATCCGGATAAATATTACCTGGATACTTGTTAATCCAGGAATATCTTTGACTG
>CBFGNP010000114.1:0-8906 GCA_965650095.1 uncultured Pedobacter sp.
AATGATTTAATCACAAAAAAAAACAGAAAATGGAAAACAGAATCAACATTCTTGAAATCGGACAAGCAGCGTTAAGATCACTAAACGGCTTAAGTTTTTACCTTGCAAAGTCTCCGTTGGACGAAGCGCTTTTAAATCTTGTGTATTACAGGGTATCGCAAATAAACGGTTGTGCCTTTTGCCTGGATATGCATTCTAAAGACCTGTTGGCAAAAGGGGAGAACATGCAGCGTTTGTTGGTGATGGATGCCTGGAGAGATGCTCCTTTTTACACTGAACGCGAGCGGGCCGCCTTGTCATGGGCAGAATCATTAACCAGGCTAAACGGGCATAGTGTACCTGATGAGGTATATAGAGAAGCAAGTCAGCGATTCAATGATCAGGAACTCATAGACCTTACCCTGGCAGTCATTGCCATTAACAGCTACAACCGTGTTAATCTTGCTTTTTCAGCGCCTGTAGGCGATTATCAGCCTGGTCAGTTTAGTGTTCACGCGAAATAATTCTTATATTTAAAACACGTTAAAACAGAAAAATGAAAGATTTTGTATTGCTATTTCGTCAGCCAAGCTACGATAACAGTAAGGCTACCCCGGAAGAGACGCAGGCACTGGTTAAGAAATGGAACGATTGGATAGGCGGCATTGCCGCGCAAGGCAAGATAAAAAATGGCATGCGTCTGGCATTGGATGGTAAAGTGCTAAAAGCCGGAGGCCTGGTTACCGATGGTCCATTTGTAGAGATCAGGGAACGATTGGGGAGCTTTATGGTAATCCAGGCAGATAGTCTGGAAGAAGCCATTACGCTGGCCCACGGCTGTCCGGCCCTGGACGCAGACGGCAGTGTAGAGATCCGCGCAGCATTTGAATAAATGGAGCAAACATTTTTAAAGACCTTATTTCAACAGGAGTTTACCAAAATGGTAGCGGTAATCAGCAAGCTGTTTGGTTTGCAGCATATAGAACAGGCAGAAGACATTGTAAGTGAAACTTTTCTTTTGGCCACCGAAAGGTGGGAAGTCAAAGGTATCCCTGTAAATCCGACAGCATGGTTGTATACGGTTGCCAAGCAAAAAACACTGGCGTACTTCCGCAGAAATAAGGTCTTTGAAGAGAAAGTAATGCCCGCTGTTACCCTTAGCCATCAGGAAGATCATGAAATGACTGAGCCGGATTTTTCAACGGCGAACATTAAGGATAGCGAGCTGCAAATGATGTTTGCTATCTGTGATCCGGTCATTGCCAGCGAGGCGCAGATCGGCCTGGCCTTGCGTATCCTCTGCGGTTTCGGAATAGACGAAATCGCTGAAGCTTTCCTTAGCAATAAAGAAACGATCAATAAGCGGCTGTTTCGTGCAAAAGAGAAGCTGCGTACAGAGAAAGTTGCACTCGCAATTCCTTCGGATCAGGAAATGAGCAAACGTTTAAACAATGTGTTACACATTATTTATCTGCTTTTTAGCGAAGGTTATTATTCCACTACCCAGAACCAGGTTTTAAGAAAGGACCTTTGCCTGGAAGCTTTAAGGCTGGGTTTAATACTTACCGGATATGAAAAAACCGATCTACCGAAAACCAATGCACTTCTTGCCCTGATGTGCTTCCATGCTTCCCGTTTCGATGCCCGCCAAAATAGCAGTAATGATTTGGTCTTGTACGAAGATCAGAATAAGGAATTGTGGGATGAGGAACTGATCAGACAGGGGGAAAATTTTTTAAGCCGTTCGGCAAGCGGAGATGAACTGACTTCCTATCACCTGGAGGCACGAATTGCGTACTGGCATTGCATGAAGGAAGACAGTAAGGAAAAATGGGAAGAGATCCTCCAGCTTTATAATCAGTTGCTGCTGATCAATTATTCACCAGTTGTAGCCCTTAACCGCACTTATGCTTTGTACAAGGCAAATGGACAGCAGGAAGCTTTAGTAGAAGCAGAGAAGCTTAAACTGTCGAACAATCATTTCTATTATGTGTTGCTTGGTGAATTGTACCGGAATACTGATCATAGCAAAGCCAGGCTGAATTTCCAGAAAGCCTATACACTGGCTAAAACCGATGCAGAACGGCAGGGGATCGAGGCGCAAATAAAGTTACTATGACATGGTGTTAAAGAACCTATTGATCCTAAAATTAATTCAATGATTTTCCAAAAGGAGAGAAAGCGAGGTTCATTAGCTTGAAATGTTGCCTACCCCAAGGGATTCCAATAATTGTAATGCAGAGCAACACACCAAAGAAAAGATGAGTAAGCACAATCCAGAAGCCGCCAAATATTAGCCATATCACATTCATTATCGTAGAAAGACAGCCGGTATTAGAAGAAGTATCTGTGATCCTGACACCAAAAGGAGCGAGGCCTAATATGGCGAATTTGAAGCATTGCAGCCCAAAGGGGATACCTACAATCGTAAGACATAAGATCAGACCGCCAATGATGTATTCAAAGAAAATAAATATTCCGCCAAAAATGATCCAGATGATATTGCCTAATAAATTCATAGTCTTTTTATGATATAGATAAAATAAGTCGGCCTTAGTTACAGGAGATCCGTAAAAATGCCTTGCATGGCCAGTGCAGCGAGCGCTGCAAAAAGTGTATTTAGAAAGTTGACCATATTATTGCCTATAAGGTTTTTTCTTTCCAGCGTCGCACCCAGCACAGAATCCATCAGGTTCCCAAGTATACCTGCGAAAAGAACGATCAGCGCTGTTTTATTCAATCCGGCGTACAGGACTGCGATGATACCCGCTCCTGCGGTTCCTATCCACAAACCTTCCAGGCTCACCACACCATCCAGGCCATTTGTTTCCCTTTTAAAGGTAGTGATGTGGTAAAAGCGGCGTCCATATACCATACGCAGTTCTGAAGATAAAGTATCAGCCAGCGCAGAAGCGAGGCTGGCGGCCATCATCATGATGTAGATCTCCGTATGTTGCGGGTCGATGATCGACAGGATCGCCGTTAAGCCGGCGACACCCCCGTTGGCCAGCACCTGTCCGCTATTCCGTCCCTGATCAGCCAGGTTGTCGGCATGTAGCTTTGCTTTAATCGTTTTCTTATGGGCCGTTGCCCAGATGCTGAGCAGGAAAAAACTGAGCAGCATTAAAATACCCCTGATCTGACCGGCATGTAGTACCAGGAGGCCAATGCCGGCAGCGGTAAAGGCGCCAGAAAGGGTTATTTTTTTCTTTTTTACACTTATCGCCATAATGCCGAAGAGAGATAAAAGTATAAATAGTATGTAAGAGGTTGAAAGTGATGACATTAGCTTGTTTTTTTTAACAGACTGCCGATAAACAGCCGGCTAAAAGTAAAGACCTTTTCTGAGGCTGGTAACGAGGTTTTGAAGATAGTGAAATAAGAACAAGTATGGGCTCTGGCATAACCTTTGTAATTATCCCGTTACATAAAATCATCTATCATGAAAAAAGCAATTCAAATTTTCAGTTTATTCTTAATCGCAACTGCGGTTATGATCTCCTGTAAAAAGGACAAAGACCCGGCAACAACAGACTTGTTTGTGGGCACCTATCATGGTTCTGTTTCTTATAGTGAAGACGACAGTAACATTACAAGTTCGGATGGAAAAGTGACCGTTACCAAGGTGGGGGACACTTACAGTTTTTATTTCGGTAATAACATTCCGGATATTACCGGTGTAAAGTTTGAGAAGTCGGGCGACAACACCTATGTGAGTATCGGGAGTGGTGTAACCGGCATTACCATTAATGCCAGTTCCTTAAAAATCCTGGTTTCGAGGGATGGGGCCACCTGGACGGCCGACTGTACAAGGTAATTAAATTTGACTATTCAAGAATGGATTGCTGGTTACGGCAATCCATTTTTTTTGACAATTTTCAGATCTAAAAAAGGCCCCTTCAATCCTGAAGGAACCTTGTTATATAGCATGGAAAAAAGAAAACTAAGGTTGGCCAGAGCCGTTTTTAATGCCTGTGATTTGCATCAGGTGATTACGCAAAGTCGGTAAATGCTTTGCTGCAAAAGTCTTGATCTTGGGATCTGACGATTGGGCGCCGCGTTCAAACAGGATTATCGCATTTTTATGGTCATCAATCATCATTTGAGTATAAGTACTATCAAACGCCGTACCTTTTAGGTTGCTTAATTGCTGTACAGCCATGCTCACATCCTGCTCGGTGAGGAGTTTTAAGGAATCAGTTCCAATACCCATAGTTCTGCCTGTGCCAGTCCTGGCGTCCAGGGTTCCTGTTGTGTTATTTTTATTTCCAATAATAGCGGTATTACTGGTAGTGCCGATAGTGCTGCTTGTGCTGGCAGTTCCAGTTGCATCTGCGTTACCCGTTGTGCCGGTAGTTTCGCTGGTACTGGTGGTAACATTGCCTGTGGTACCAATGGTTCCGGTCGTCCCTGTTGTGCCACTGCCTGTTGTGCCGACAGTTGGGATATTGCCTGTACGACCAGCATTTCTTCCGGGCATATTGCCCGTATATGGTTTTGGAAATTTAATATTTTTAGACCTGGCGAGCAGCTTCAGCTCCTCATTCACTTTGGTGTGGTCGCCCACCATCATCATTCCAAACGATTTAATCCGTGCATCCTGCGCATTCACCTTAGCCAGTTTGCCGGTTGCGACCTCCTTCATGCCGCTAATTGCGGCCTGGTTGATAAACTGTTTCGCCGTCATGCTGTTATTCCTGTTTCCGGTCGTCGTCTGCGCCAAGCATGTGCCCGATAGAGCCAATAAAACAAAGGCACAATTCATTAATATTTTCATAGTTATTATAGTTTTGATTTTAATTACTGGATTGGATTATTTTTATCCTTATTGGAGGACTCCATCATTTTATGCATTCGCTTTATGGAAGAAGTCGGCATTGGGAGAAAAATCAAGCTCACTATGCATCAAGGCTTTATTAACCCCTTAATCTCATATGCCGTCGCCTAATGAGCTTGTATACTTTTTAACAGTCCAGAAACTGCTTTGTTAGCGGGCGTAATACTGTTTATTCGATAATTTAATGCGTCTAATACGGAGTAAAATACGCATAATGCTAAACATTGGTTGCGGTTATCCCAGCCGGTTGACCAGTTTATGAAAAGTGCTGTCATCGCCATTTTCCTTTTTATCCTGATAAAGCAGATCAAGATTATCCCTTTCAAAATCTATAAAGAAATCGTCCCAGCTGATCTCTTCCAGGGCATCACTTTTACTGAAATCCGGAAAATGAATCCTTAATATTCCCTGGTCGCCATCTCCCGTTCCTTTTACCCTTGCAGGAACACCGCCTCTTTGATCGGCCCATTCTTTTATCGTTTGATGGTTATGTGTTTGATTTGATGTGCTCATAACTTTAATATTTAACTGATGAATCAGATCAGATGATCCCTTATCCGATCTTTTGTCTTAACATCGCTGTGCGCATTTGGTTTTTGATTTTTTACTTACGCGGCCGTAAGGGCACAGTATTTATGGCAAGAACAGGTTTTGTTGAAAAAAAACACGTTATAAAAGTCGAGGCAGAAGAGCATATGCGGCAGTAAAGCAAACCAATTGCCGCCAATTTTGTTAATTTTATGACAACATAAACATAATAATCAAAGGTTATGGAAAATCATGAAATCCTATCGATGCTTGAAGTTATAGACCAACAGGTGAGTTCCTCCATTCTAGGAGGCATGGAAGAACAATATGAAGAATTGGAGCGACTGGGCTATGTTACTATAGACCGGAGCAGTGTACAGCATTCCGCATCAATAACGCCGGAAGGACTGGAGTTCCTGCATCATCCCAGCGCGGAGGGAACAGGATCAAACAGGCCGGTAGCTACTGAGGGCTCCGTGATCATAAACAATGACCTTGATAGCCGGCTGTCGGACGAGCCTGGCAGCCTGGGAATGGATCTGGACGGAACCAATCCAGGCTCAACTTCTCATCCGATGGACCGGTAACTGCTGGCTAAAAAGCCTCGGTTAAACCCAGGAAGAATCCTTTGGAGCCATAATTTCCGAAGGCATAGTCCAGACATAAATTGGTACGGGTACTTTTATTAAAGAGCACGCGTAAACCTGCGCCGCCGCCTGGCTGCCATTGCTGAAACAGGCGTGTACCCAGGTCATCATTAGCCGTTTGAATGTTTACGAAAGTTACCCCACTAACGAATTTATTTCTTGTGATGGGGAAGCGGTATTCCAGCTCTGAGTAAAAATATTGCGGGCCCTTAAAATAGGTGACGGTATAGCCCCTTCCACTGCGAAAGTAGGCATCCCGCCCCGTACCCGCTAACTCCAGATAGGGCAGGGTACCGCTCAGCAGATAAGAACCCCAGTTCCAAAAAGCAATCACATGTTCCGGATTCCGGTCAGACAAACTCCAGTATTTTCTGACATCTGTAGTCAGCTGTACTGCATTTTTTGAGCTTCCCATCCAGGCCTGGTTTACCCGGATCCCCGCATCGGCATAAATTCCCTTATAAGCCCGGTTCTGATTGTCGCGGGTGGTATATTGCACATTAAAAAGCAATCCGTTGGATTGATAGTGATCCCGGTCAAACCCATACCTGTCGCTGTAAATGGTATAAGGTGTCGACTCGTCGGCCCCGCTGACTTTAATGTTCCTTCTGATCTCAAAGGATGCACCTGCGCCAAGAAACAGGCCAGGCTGGATCTGCTTATAGATCTTTTCCCTGAAGTTGTAATATTCAGCACGGAGCACATAGGCCTTACGATCCGGATTGCTTAAGATCAGGTCGGCTTCGCTGCCGCTTGCGGCATTTCCGATTCCCAATCCAAAGTCAGGCAAAACCGTCTTTGCAGCCACCATGCTTCCCTGAAGGTTCCATTTATTCCCCGAAGTATATACATTATGATTCAGGTAGAAATAGATAATGCCTTTGGTTGTGATAGATGCTGAAGTCGCAGCAATGGACATCAATGTGCTTTTATCCCTGCCCAGCACCTTGCCGGCAACAGCCTTTATGCCAATCTGCCCCCCTATACTTGGGTTGTAAGCAAAATTAGGTATTATGGTAACGGCCGATTTTTTACGCGGCGTGCTCTTCCGCTTGGGATGAAAGATCGTGGTAAACAGGTCGCCAACATCATATTGTGCAGCTGTTGTATCCTTTTTAATGGTATCCCTTCTCAACGAATCCGCTCCGGGTACCGTCTGGCTATAGGAAAAGGGCACCGCGGTTAACAGTGGGAACAATAACATTAAGGTCCTTTTTTTCAGACCCTTTTTTATAGTCGGTATGTGATGAGATTTCAATATATCTTGTCTTAATTTTTTTAAAGATAACGACAAATACCCAAATCAATTATAAGACTGATCGAATCTGTTAGGGGGAGTACAAACCCGGGAGAAGCAGAATGATTTAAACTATATACGATGGGAGGTGTTATAATGCTAATTCATTTAAACATAAACTTATGAAATTTTACAATAAAAATATCATCTCTGTGATGGCTCTACTGGCATTGCAATCCTGTTCCGGTCCGAATAAAACCAGCAGTGATCAGGCTGCAACATCGACTATTGATTCGCTCAATGACAGTGCGACCATGGCGCGAACCACGGCTGCAACCCCGGATTTAAAAATGGAGGAAAGGGAATTTCCACTGAGGGCCGCTACAGAAGGCATGATGGAAGTCGAAGCCGCAAAGATGGCTTTGCAAAAAACTAAAAATGCTACAGTGAAGGATTTTGCAACGCAAATGGTGAGGGACCATGGTCAGGCAAATCAAGAGCTGGCCACAATTGCTAAAGCCAAAGGCATTAACCTGGACACCGCATTACCTGAAGACCATGTAAAAGAGCTGGATAAATTGAAAGAATTATCTGACAGGCCTTTTGATGTCCAGTATATTAAAATGATGGTTGAGGACCATAATAAAACGCTGACGTTGTTCACTAATGGCGTTCGCATGGCCGATCCCGAGCTGAAAGCTTTTGCACAAAAGACGCTTCCGGTAATTAAGAAACATCAGAAAATGGCCGTAGAAATAGGAAAATCCTTGAACATCAGAAATGTCAATAATGGCGATGACATCCTGGACATCAGTCCGACGGAAGATCAAAGCCATTAACCAACCGCGCAATTTCTGAACCCTGGCGATCAGGCGGCAGCCTGCCTGTTATATTTATGCTTATAATCTACCGGCGACAAGCCGGTTAGTTTTTTGAAGGCGGTTCTGAAAGCTTTAATATCGGTATATCCAACCGTGTACATGACCTCATTTATATTTTTTGGTGTATTTTCAAGCTGTTTTTTTGCAGCTTCAATCTTTACCCTTTGTATGTACTCGGCCGGGGAATTGTTAGTGGCTTTTTTAAACCGTCTTTCAAAGTGGCGCCGTCCGATCGCGAATTTATCGGCCAGGTCTTCTACGGATAACTTCTCTGTATAATTTTGTTCAATAAACTCCTGGGCCTGCTTGATCGGTTCATCTTCGTGTTTTTTCTGCCCGTTGAACATGATAAAAGGCGATTGGCTTTTACGGTCGATCTCTATGGCAAAGAACTTAGCCGCCATAATAGACATTTCACGACCCTGATGTTTTTCAATCAGGTGCAGTAAAAGATTCCAGTAAGAGCTGGCCCCGCCACTGGAATACAGGCCATCAACCTCTGTGATGATGCTTCCCTCTGTGATGGCCACGTCGGGAAACATGGACCTGAATTCATCTGCAAACAGCCAGTGGGTGGAGCAGGACTTCCCATTTAAAAGGCCGGTTGCTGCCAATAAAAAAGCACCCAGACATAATGACGCTACTTCTGCGCCGTTTTTATATTGACGGATGATCCAGGGAATAAATGCATCATTCATTTTGATCATCGTTTGCAGGTCGCCCGACAATGCAGGAATAATGATCAGGTCAGTTTTGTCCAGTTCGGTAATCAGCATATCTGTATTTACCGAAAAAGT
>CBFGNP010000115.1:0-8885 GCA_965650095.1 uncultured Pedobacter sp.
CACTTGTATACCACCACTACCTTTACGTTTCAGAAGGACCATGGCCGATGGCCTGAGCCGGGAGATGAATTTTTTATTACACAGTATACAAAAAAAGGTTGGGTGAGGGGACAGGGGATATTTAACAGTTATGCGCCAAATTTCTCCACGGATTATACCCGCGCTATTGATAGCCTGCCCGTGCCCTCCATTACGCATGAGATCGGACAGTACTCTGTATATCCAAACCTGCAGGAAGTACCTAAATACACCGGTGTGCTGGAACCGGTAAATTTTAAAGCCATCAGCAAGGACCTGCAAAGAAAGGATATGCTTCAGCTGGCCCGGCAGTTTACCCTTGCCAGCGGGAAGTTCTCGGCTAATTTGTATAAGGAAGAAATCGAACGTGCCTTGAAAACGAGAGGTTTAACCGGCTTTCAGCTGCTCGATCTCCACGACTTTCCCGGGCAGGGTACAGCTTTGGTCGGTATCCTGGATGCCTTTTGGGACAGCAAGGGTTTGGTCAGCCCTGAAGAGCACCGTACTTATACTGCTCCGGTTGTGCCTTTACTCAGGTTCGAAAAAGCCAGTTATACCAATGCCGAAATTTTTGAGGCTGATGCGGAGATTGCCAACTTCAGCGATCGGGTGCTGCAAAACGCCAGGCCTGTATGGACTGCAAAAAACGATAAGGGAGAAGTGCTGTTTAGGGGCGAACTGCCGGCAAAGAATATCCAGCTCGGCAACGGCATTAGCCTGGGTAGGATCAACTTTAATCTGAAAGACCTTAAAAAAGCAGCCAGGCTGACAATTGAGTTTCAGCTTAAAGATAGCCAGGTGAGGAACAAGTGGAGCATCTGGGTTTATCCCGGGCAGGTTAAGACAGGAAACACAACTGTGGTGTTCACAGCTTCCCTGAAGGATGCGATGCGGTATCTGAATGAGGGAAGGAAGGTGCTGCTTAATCCGGATACCGCCAATTTGAATGGTGTTCAAGGGCGGTTCGCACCGGTATTCTGGAGCCCGGTCCATTTTCCTAATCAGCCGGGCACAATGGGTATATTGTGCGATCCGGATCATGCGGCCCTGGCTGATTTTCCTACAGATTTTTACAGCAACTGGCAGTGGTGGGACCTGATCACGGCTTCCAAAACGATGATCCTGGATTCACTCCCGCCCATTAATCCTTTGGTAAGGGTGATCGATAATTTTTACAAGAACAGAAAAATGGCAAGTATCATTGAGGCAAAGGTCGGTAAGGGCCAGCTTGTTCTTTGTTCAATGGACATCTCTAATCACCTGGAAAAAAGACCTGCGGCAAGACAACTGAGGTTTAGTCTGGAACAATATATGGCCGGTCCTAAGTTTAATCCTGCGGTGACTTTGACTGAAGGACAGCTGGGACAATTGATAAAAAAATAACGGAATTGAATGTAATTTAAATTGATTTTGATGGGTTATAATTTCTTTAAGCTCTGTACACTATTGCTGGTTACCTCGGCGCTTTCCGTAAATGGGCAGCACCGGTTAAAACCAAATAACAGCTTGCTCCGGGTTGTGACAAAAAGCATTAACGAATCTGCATTACAATATCGATTAATGGTAAAGCAGCTACCTCCGGGCCGTTTCCCTGTTACTTATTATAGCGGGACAAAAAAGCTGCTGACGAGCAGTTCTGAGCCTTGGGTTGGTGGTTTTTATCCGGGAGGGTTACTCTATCTGTATGAAAGTACCGGAGACACCGTTTTATACCAGGAGGCCCTGCGAAAACTGACTGAGCTGGAAAAAGAACAGTATAACAAGACCACACATGACCTGGGTTTTATGATGTACTGTTCTTTTGGCAATGCCAACCGTCTTTTCCCAAAACCGGAATACAGGCAAGTCATTATCAATAGCGCGAAATCGCTTTCCAGCCGCTTCGATGAAAAAGTTGGCTGTATCCGTTCATGGGATTCTGACGCGGCCAGGTTTATGGTCATTATTGACAATATGGTTAATCTGGAGCTGCTGTTTGCGGCAACAAGGATGACTGGCGATTCTACTTATTATAAGATCGCGGTAAAACATGCCAACACTACTATGAAGCATCATTACCGGGCAGATTACAGTTCCCATCACCTGGTGATCTATGATCCGCAAACAGGTGATGTTTCTAAGAAACAAACGGTTCAGGGGGCGGCAGATACATCGGCCTGGTCCAGGGGACAGGCCTGGGGCTTATATGGTTATACCGTTATGTATCGCGAGACAAAAGACAGGGAGTACCTGGACATGGCCAATCATATTGCTCAGTTCATCCTGAAACATCCAAATCTCCCCACGGATAAAATCCCTTACTGGGATTTCAATGCGCCGGGCATCCCTAATGCGCCAAGGGACGTGTCGGCAGGTGCTGTGATCTGCTCTGCATTAATCGAACTGGCCCAACTTGCATCGTCGAGGCTATCAAAAACCTATTTTAAAGCGGCCGAAACGATGCTCAGGTCTTTGTCTGCTCCGGCATACCGTGCTGCCCCGGGTACCAATGGTGGTTTTCTCTTGAAGCATGGTGTTGGCAATTATCCGAAAAATGCAGATATCGATGTTCCTCTTATTTATGCTGATTATTATTACATAGAGGCCCTGACAAGGTACCAGCGCCTGCAACAGTTATGAAAAAACGACTGCTTCCGATTTTCGCGGCACTGATGTTCCTGTATTGCGGAGCCAATGCACAAGCAGATACCGTCCTGAGCCGCTATAAACAATACTTGCTTAACACGGTAAAGCCAGAGGGCAACCTGAAGGAACTGATGACCACACTTAATGCAAAAGGGCAATGGCCGGATATCAACTATCAGGATGCAGAGAAAGCCAACTGGAAAAATCTGCTGCATTTGAAAAGATTGCGGGATCTGGCTTTGGTTTGGGCAAGGCCGGGTTCTTTTTATTTCCAGGACCTAAAGTTGAGGAGCCTGATCCATTCCGGATTGAACCACTGGCTGGTGAAGCGGTATAAAAATTCTAACTGGTGGCACAATGAAATTGGTGTTCCGGGCTATATGAGAGATCTCATCATCCTGCTACGCGATGAACTGAATGCTGCCGAGCTAAAGGGGGCAATGGAAGTCCTGGGCCAACACCAGATCAGGGAAAATTGGGTAGGAGCAAATCTGACCTGGAGTGCGGACCTTGGCTTTCATTATGCCGCGCTCAACAATGACGCAAAGCGGATGGAATTTTGCCGTAACCTGATTGTGAAAGAGATCAAAATTTCAACTGATGAGGGTGTTCAGCCGGATTTCAGTTTTCATCAGCATGGCCCACGCTTGCAGATGTATCAGTATGGTAGAGCTTTTTTATGGGAGAATGTACGGCTGGCCTGGGAGTTGCGAGGTACCACTCTGGCCTTTCCTGAGGAAAAGATCAGGATTCTGAATGGTTTTGTGCTAAAGGGCTGGCAGTGGATGGCCAGGGGGATACATACGGTGCCAGGAACGATGGACAGGTCGGCGAGCCGTCTGGATGCATTGAAGAGCGCTGACCTGGTCGGGCTTATTCCTTATTTTATCGCCCTGAGCCCTGAGCATAAAAATGAGTTTAATCGACTGCTTACAATACAAAGCGGTAAAGCGGCCTTGTCGGGACATCGCCATTATCCTTATTCTGATTTTACGGTTCACCACAACAACGATTTTAGCTTCTTTTTAAAAACTATCTCCTCCCGTACGCTAGCCACTGAGTCGATCAACAATGAGAACCTGAAAGGAAATCTGCTAAACAGCGGGGATGCTTACCTGATCAGCACTGGCAAAGAATACTTTAACCTGATGCCGGTCTGGGACTGGGCATATCTGCCCGGCGTAACTGCCTTTAACGGTGCATACAAGATCAACCGGCGGCCTTTTACGGGAGGCGTAAGTGACGGGGAAGCGGGTCTTACGGTAATGGATTACCAGTTAGAGGATAAAGATAAGGGCAAAATGATCAGCGTCAGGAAGTTTTGGGCCATTGCTGGTAAGGAGGTGCTCTGCCTGATGGCGGGTATGCAGGGGACGGGAATAACGGATGCCTATACCGCATTGGACCAATGCCGGTGGACCGGCGATGTAACCGTAAATGAGAAGGGAAATGTGCTTAGTGCAGGAACGCATGAGCTGGCGCGTGTTTCCTGGATCCATCATGCAGGATTTGCCTATATACCGTTAAAGCCTGTCGAAATGCAGGTTAAATTAGCTGATGTAACAGGTTCATGGAAGGAGATCAATGCCTCGGAAACGAATGCTCCTGTTACTGAGAAAGTCTTTTTACCAATTATCCGTCACCACAATCTTAAAGAAGAATCTGCCTCGGGTTATCTGCTCGTCGGTTGTAAGACGCCAAAGGAGGCAGCCAGGCTTGTTTCCAGTCGGGATTGGAAAGTGCTGCATAACGACCGGGAGCTACAGGCCGTTCAGCTAAAGGGAGGGGCCTTAATGGCTGCATTTTATCAGCCAGGAACACTGGATACGCAAACTGCTTTTGGTAAGCTGGCAACTGACAGTCCCTGTCTTGTCCTGCTCCGTAAAGGTGAGTTGTGGCTTAGCAATCCTGCAGGGTTGGCGATCAGGATTAGCCTTAAGTTAAATCAGAAGCAATATAAAGTTGACTTGCCGGGAGATGGCAGCGCCGTAAAGCTGGATATTTAAACCAGCTGTGCCTCCATCAAAGTCAATACTTCAGCCCAATTGTTTGCCCGTATATGATGATTGTGGATGCTGTTGTGTCCGGCAGTGAACATGATGGGCTTGCCCTTGCAGGCATCCAGGTTCTTACAATGGTCGTCAATCAGATAATCGGTATGGACGATGCTCTTGTCTCCGCAGAAAATGATGTTTTTCCAGCTGATAAAAGGAATGCTCGGCCAGCCATTCTTTTTTTTCAAATAAGGAATGCGGGAATTCCATTGCTGCAGAAACAATGTATACTTCGTAAGTTTCGGTCAGCTTCCTCACTGCCTCTACAGCGCCTTCCATCACCGGAAGACCTCGAAAAAATCCCGGCGTCAGTACAAACTTCATTAGCGCTTCCTTGTCCGGAAAGGCATCAAACTCCGTCACGCCCAGAAAAATTTCGGGCCCGAGTTTTACGCCGTAATCCCGCTCGTACCAGTTTAACCATTGGGTCTCGACGTCGGCCAAAACCCCATCCATGTCTATTCCAACTGTCTTTCTCATGTTCATTTTATTATTGGCTAGGATTAAAATCCTCAGAGGTTTGCTTTCCTAAGATGCGATTGTAGCTGTAGTTCTGCCAACTGCGATTTTCTTTATTGTGGTAATGATGGCGTTGGTGTCGTAGCCACAAAGCGCCCATAATTCAGCTTGTTCACCATGTTCTATAAATTCATCCGGTATACCAAGCCTGACGACCTGGCTGTTGTATTGATGATCGGCCATAAATTCCAGTATTGCAGTGCCCATTCCACCCTGTAAACAGCCGTCTTCGACTGTTATCACGTGTTTATAGCGTTTAAATACGTCATGTAACAGGAGCTCATACAAAGGCTTTACAAAACGCATATCGTAATGTGCGGGATGGATACCTTCGCTATTCAGCTCCTTGCAGGCCTCTACGGCAAAGTTTCCGACGTGTCCTATCGTTAAGATGGCCACCTCTTCTCCATCACAAATCTTCCTGCCCCTGCCAACGGCTATCGTTTTAAAGGGACGCTTCCAATCGGGCATTACACCGTTCCCCCTGGGGTAACGGATAGCGAACGGCCCTTTGTTCTCTTGCTGGGCAGTGTACATGAGGTTTCGCAGTTCTTCCTCATTCATAGGAGCGGCCACCGTCATGTTTGGGATGCAGCGCATATAGGCCAGATCATAAGCACCATGATGTGTAGCCCCGTCTGAGCCGGCAACACCGGCGCGGTCCAGGCAGAATACGACATTGAGGTTTTGTATTGCTACGTCATGGATCACCTGGTCATAGGCCCGTTGCATAAAGCTGGAGTAGATGTTGCAAAAGGGAATCAATCCCTGAGTAGCCAGGCCTGCCGAAAATGTTACTGCGTGCTGTTCGGCTATTCCAACATCAAAGGCTCTGTTGGGCATCGCCTTCATCATGATATTCATGGACGAACCCGAAGGCATCGCAGGAGTAATGCCTACAATATTCTTATTAGCTTCAGCAAGCTCTACCAGCGTATGCCCAAAAACATCCTGGTATTTTGGCGGCTGAGGCTTATCTGATACCGCACGTTTGATCTCGCCGGTAATTTTATCAAACAGCCCTGGAGCATGCCATTTGGTCTGATCTTTTTCTGCAAGTGCAAAACCCTTGCCCTTCAAGGTTACGCAATGTAGGAGTTTTGGTCCTGGGATATCCTTTAAATCTCTGATCACCTGCACCAGACGTTGCACGTCATGCCCATCAACAGGGCCGAAATATCTAAAATTGAGGGCTTCAAACAAATTGCTTTGTTTAAGCAATGTGCCTTTGATACTTTTCTCGATTTTCTTTACAAACTTATGTGCATTTGGGCCCAGTTCCGAAAGCTTGAACAATACCTGCGAAATATCTTCCCTGAAACGGTTATAAGATTTTGAGGTGGTAATGTTCGTTAAATATTCTTTTAAAGCTCCAACATTTGGGTCGATCGACATACAGTTGTCATTCAGGATCACCAGCAGGTTTGAGTTTTCAATCCCCGCATGGTTCAACCCTTCAAAAGCGAGCCCCGCGGTCATTGCACCATCGCCGATTACCGCCACATGCTGCCGGTCAGTCTCCCCCTTGTAATGTGAAGCAACCGCCATGCCGAGGGCAGCAGAAATAGAGGTGGAGGAGTGACCTACGCCAAAGGTGTCGTATTCACTCTCGCTGATCTTTGGAAAGCCACTGATGCCGTTAATGATGCGGTTGGTATGAAATACAGATTTTCTTCCGGTCAGTATTTTATGACCATATGCCTGATGACCAACATCCCATACCAGTTTGTCGTAAGGAGTGTTTAATACATAATGTAAAGCCACCGTGAGTTCCACAACACCAAGACTTGAAGAGAAATGGCCCCCGTTTACACTGACCACATCAATGATGTGCTGACGAAGTTCCTGAGCAATTTGTGCTAAGTCTTGTTCTTTATACCGCTTTAAATCAGCAGGATAATTTATGTTGGGTAAAAACGGACCGTTAATATCTTCCATGCAGGCTTTATAGAATAGAAAGTACAAAGTAAGGTATTTTGTTACTAAAGTAAGAAGGAAAATCGCTAATTTTACAAAAATATACTTCGATAAATGACTAGAGATACTTTAATTTTTGATTTGATTGACAAAGAATTGGACCGTCAGGAGAATGGTCTGGAACTGATTGCCTCTGAAAATTTTGTGAGCAAACAGGTGATGGAGGCTGCAGGTTCTTGCCTGACTAATAAATATGCAGAAGGCCTTCCAGGCAAAAGGTACTATGGTGGATGCCAGGTTGTAGATAAGATAGAAACCCTTGCAATTGAGCGTGCTAAAAAGCTTTTCGGTGCAGAATGGGTTAACGTGCAGCCGCATTCAGGTGCGCAGGCCAATGCTGCAGTCATGCTTGCAGTGATTCAACCTGGTGATAAGATTCTTGGTTTCGACCTTTCACATGGTGGGCACTTAACCCATGGTTCTCCGGTTAATTTTTCAGGAAAATTGTATCATCCGTTATTTTACGGTGTAAGTAAAGAAGATGGTAGAATAGATTACGCTAAGCTGGAAGAAGTAGCTTTGGCGGAGCGGCCTAAACTGATTATTGTTGGTGCTTCGGCCTATTCAAGGGAATGGGATTATGCGTTTGTACGTAGCGTAGCTGATAAAATTGGTGCACTTGTAATGGCAGATATTTCGCATCCTGCAGGTCTGATCGCCCGCGGATTATTACAAAATCCACTTCCCCATTGCCATATTGTTACCACTACAACCCACAAAACGCTGCGCGGACCCCGCGGTGGTATGATCATGATGGGTAAGGACTTTGAAAATCCGTTTGGCTTAAAAACTCCCAAAGGAGAAACCAGGATGATGTCGTCTGTTTTAGATATGGCTGTTTTTCCGGGGACTCAGGGCGGACCCTTAGAACATATTATAGCTGCAAAAGCAATCGCCTTTGGGGAAGCTTTAAGTGATGAGTACCTCGCCTACGTAAAGCAGGTTCAGGCCAATGCACAAGCGATGGCCAAAGCTTTTGTAGCAAAAGGATACGGCATCATTTCAGGTGGTACCGACAACCATTTGATGTTGATCGATCTGCGCAATAAGAACATCACCGGTAAACTTGCCGAAAATGCGTTGGAAAAAGCCGACATTACAGTAAATAAAAATATGGTCCCTTTTGATGATAAATCTCCTTTTGTTACTTCAGGAATCAGGGTTGGAACCGCTGCCATAACAACAAGGGGTTTTAAAGAGACTGAGATGCAGCAAATCGTTGATCTGATAGACCAGGTATTGACCAATGCAGAAGATGAAAATAATTTGGCGCAGGTTAAAGAAAAAGTGATAAGTTTAGTAAGCCGTTTTCCACTATATAAATAACGGCTTTTACAAAAAGCCAAATGTCCTCAAAAACCGGGTATTCATCAGCGGACGAAAGTAATCGCCTCAATGCGATGCGCAGCCATCATATTCCTGATACCTCCGCGGAGTATCAGTTCGATAATATTATGAAGCTTGCATCACTTGTATGTAGCGCACCTATTGCATTGCTTTCATTAGTTGGTGAACAACGGATCTGGTTTAAATCATCGATAGCCATTATCTTTAATGAACTGGCATGTGGAATCTCATTCTGTGAACACACTCTCGCTAACGAGGGTGTGTTTGTAGTTTCTGATACCCTTAGGGACGGCAGATTCAAAAATCATCCATCTGTTACAAATGCACCTTACCTAAGGTCTTATG
>CBFGNP010000116.1:0-8846 GCA_965650095.1 uncultured Pedobacter sp.
GTCATACTTATTTTATCTTTTTCCAACTACTTAATTTGAATTCAATTTTTTGGTGTACTGGTAAAGTTAACTCGAAAACCACCAGGTTTGTGTCGGTTGCTACGAAATTTAGCGAGCCATGATGTAGTTCTGTCAGCGATTTCGCAAGTGGAAGTCCGATCCCTGTTCCCGGTTGATCTGTATTTTGCAATCTGAAGAAGGGCTCAAAAATCTTTTCGCTGAATTCAGCGGGGATACCTTTACCGTCGTTGATAAACCTAATGGTAATTTGCTCGTCTGTCGGATGAACTTCTGCTAAAATTACTGTAGCTGTCTTCGCTGCGTATTTTATAGCATTAGAGATCAGGTTACTACAAATTTTCACCAGGGCTTCGGTATCCGCAAAAACAGTGACCGGACCGCCCGGAAGTTCGAGATCCAGGCAAATGTTACTTTTTTCAGCCTCCGGCTTAAACACCGCAATTTGTTCCTTTAATAAACGCTTGATATCGGTATTAACAAAGCTTAATCCAAATTGATGCATTTCCGTCTTACGGAAATCAAGCAGCTGGCTGGTCAGTTCGGCTAAGCGTTTGGCATTTTTTTCAACCATAAGCAAGCTTTTTTTTATCCCCCACTGTGCTTCTGCTTTCTTAATCATGCGTTCCAGTGGACCTAATATCAATGTCAGCGGCGTCTGTATCTCATGTGCGATATTGGTGAAAAATTCAATTTTGGCCTGGTAAATCTCCTTTTCCTTTTCATGTTCAAAAAGCTGGAGCTTGTTCAGGTTCTTACGTTCCAGATGGCGGTGATAATAGCGTATCGACCAGAACAGACTGATTGCGACCAGGAGCAGGTATAAGCAATAGGCAGGGTAGCTTTTCCAGAGCGGCGGAAGGACTTTAATAAAAAGACGACGCTCATTACCCGTCCAGCTGCCGACATTGCTTTTGGCCCTCACGATAAAGGTATAGTCGCCGGCGGGAAGACCCGTAAAATAGGCCTTGCGGTTACTGCTCAGATAAGTCCGGCTTTCGTCGAGCCCCTGCATTAAGTATTCATACCGGGTAACTTCCGGGGAGGAGTAATTTAACGCGGCGAATTCAATGCTAAAATTGTTCTGACCGTATTCCAGAACGATGCTGTCTGTATATAGAATGGAGTGGTAGAGTGGCCCATTGCTGCTATTCGGTATACTTTCTTTATTGTTGATCTCGAAGCCGGTAATATAGGTTGGTGGTCCTACCTCCTTTTTTTCAAACTCCTTCGGGTCAAAAGCGATCATGCCCTTAACAGATCCAAAATACATTTTGCCATTGGGATCCTTATAGGCCGAGTTGAAATTAAACTGGTCAGTGATCAGCCCGTTTGATTGTGTATACACTTTGAATTTTTCTGTACGCATATCAAAACAGATCAGTCCTTTCAATGAGCTGATCCAGAGATGCCTGGAATCGTCTTCCAACATACGAAACAGGACATTACTCGGAAGCCCATTTTCCGTAGTATATTTTTTAAAAGTCTTTCTGTCAGGGCTCAACCTGATCAGACCGCCACCCTCGGTAGTAAACCACATGGCATGGTTGCTATCTTCTAATATTCCATACACAGGAAACTCATTTTCGATCTTATTATTGACCTTATCTCCAAAGCGGATATTACCATGTTTGCCGGTTTTTGGATGGTAATAAAATGCCCCTTGCGATACACTCCCGGTCCAGATATTACCTTCCTGGTCTTCTTTGATGTCAAAAACATACGTGTCATAAGGGATTTGTTTAATACGGGTAAATGTTTTATGCTTCCTGTCATAAGAAAATAAGCCAGAACCATTATATGCAGTGCCAATAAGCAAAGTACTATCCTTTGTCAGATAGATGGAAAGGACAAAATCACTGACCTGGTCGCCTTTGTCGCCGATGAGCTTAAAACGTTCCTTGATTAAACCTGTGCGGATATCCATTATTTCCATGCCATGGAAGAATGGGCCTATAAATAATTGGTTATCCCAGGCCAGTAAACCGTGTATATTAGGATAGGATACATCTCCTTTTTTACCTGTTGAAGTATAATTGGTAAATCGTCCTGTTTTTATGTTAAATTTATTAAAGCCCGCGTCTTCTGTCCCGATCCATAAGTTGCCGTTGTTATCCGGACAAATCTCCCGCACTGCACTGCCTGATATCGAGTTGGAACCGAGCAGAGGATAGTACTTTTCAAATCTTGCATTTTCCTTTGAGTAGTAATTTAATCCTCCAAAAAAGGTGCCTGCCCACATCCCTCCGTGGTTATCCCGACATACGGTATAAACAGCGTTATCTGAAATAGAATAAGGGTCGCCCGGCCGTTTGCGTAAGTTGCGGCTGGTGTTGGTGGCTAAATCGTAAATATAAATACCAGATTCGGTGGCCACCCAATACTCCTTATTGCTGCCAGCGGTAATATCACGGACATATATGTCGGGATTGTCTCTATTAAACAGCGGTAGGGTTCTGATTAATCCGGTTTTGGTGTTGTAACATTTTAGTCCCTGCTTAAAGCACCCGATCAATAGCTCATTATCTTTGGCAGCGAATATTTTGCTGATAGACCGCAAATTTGCAGGAACATTCTGATCGATGATTCTAACGCTGCTAGTCAATTTGGTTCGGAGATTATACGAGCGTATTACACCATCATGATTGCCCATCCATAAATTCATGCCGCTATCAATAGCAAGGCAGGATGCCCTAATGTTCAGGTTTACAACTAAATTTTCCTTTTGGATATATTTGTACAGGCTATCCTCCGCTAAAAAAAATAAGTTATTTTCATGATCCGTTAAGATCTGGTCGATGTAGATCTGCGGTGCTATTTCAAGTGGAGTAAAGACTTCTTTATGAAGATCGTATTTAAAAATACCTGTGCCTGTACCAATCCACAATGCACCATTTTTATCTTCGACAATAGTGGTTACAATATTATTTCCTATGTTGCCGAATCTGTTTTTTTCGTTTTTGTAAGTTTTAAAAGTGTAACCATCAAAACGGTTTAGTCCACCACGGGTGCCAATCCATATCAAGCCTTTTTTATCCTGTAGTATTGAGGTTACTGAATTATGCGCTAAGCCATCATCAGCCTGATAATGTTTAAAATAATGAGATTGCCCTTTGCAAATAAAAATTGCAAAAAATAGCATCACTTGAAAAAAAACAAATGAAATGACAGGCCGCATAATTTGGTTTGCTCAAATATATATAATTAGCCTGGTTATACCATTCCTTTTAATAGCGCGATCATTTACTTGCCCCATGATAATTTTATTAACTATTGATTTACAATGTTTTACAGAATAAAACGCAGGATATCTGGCCGGGATTTGAGACATATCGACAAAAAGATGATCAAATATTATGACCATCATTCCCTTAATTGGATGACCGTTAACCCATGCAGGAAAGCAGTAAAATGCTATTCCATACAAGCTACAGGCTTAAAGGTAAACCTGCCCTTATCGAAGCGGATCGGCTTCCCTTTTACAAAATAAGACCTGCCTAAACTGGTTTCGATTTGTCCCACACCCAATATAAGATTGCCATCTTTCTTTAAAAAGGCCAATGGATTTTTATAAATCGTTTTGTTTACCGTACCAATCTTAAAAGTATAATCAGCAAATAAAGTATCTCCACGAAAGACCCCGGAAATCTCCCCATCGTTCTTCCCTTTGTCCAGGTATCTAAAAACCAAATGCCCCCTAAGCTTCCCGTCTTTAAAATTATTGAAGCTGAACTCGGCAGTATCTTTTACGTCAACTGCGATATAACACTGTTTGCTACCGACAGTATCTGCTGAAGCATGTAAGCTGTCTTTTGATGCCGGATCTTTGCTGCCGCTCTGATTGCAGCTCAACATCAGGGGTAAAGCCAGAAACGACAGGTAAAATAATGAACTTTTCATAACACGTAGATTAATGAACGATTAATATACCAATATAATGAAAGTTATAAAAATAGAGGCCTCTATTTTTATCCCCTATTTTATAAGTCGATCCGGGGGTAGTTTAAAAGTAGATGGAAAGATCAACAAATGGTTAGACCTGGGCGCCAACCTCAACTTTCAGAATCGCTGGTAAACCCTTACATAATCAACTTCAAACCTGTTAGGAAACCTGGTATCTCCCAGATCACCACCATTCATGCCGCCCATAGCAAGATTTAGCAGCATGTAGTGAGGTTGTTTGAACGGCTGAATATTGCTGCCATCTTTATTGAATAACTTATGCATCGGCACACTGATCAGCAATACATCATCCACAAATAGCGAAATAGATTTATCGGTCCAGTCCATTCTCCAGATATGAAACTTTGACGCCCATTCCTGGCCACCCAGCTCTTTGATCGATCTGGTCTGGCTATGCCATTCTGCAGTGTATCTTTTTGCTGTTGCAACGGCTATGTTCGCTAAGATCTTACCGGCATAATATTCCATCATGTCAATTTCTCCGTTAGCTGGCCATTCGCCAGCTACACCAAGCGTCCACCAGGCCGGCCATAAGCCTGCACTGACATCTATTTTGCCACGCATTACGAATCGCCCGTATTGCCAACTCCGGAGCCCGGCAGTCTTGATGCTCGACGAAGTATATTCGATTGTTTTACGACGACTTTTCCAATCCCCGGTCACGCTGTCAAATCCTGGATTCGGTTTGGTTTCCTTTCTTGCTTCAATAATCAGCTTCCCATTTTCGCACCAGGCATTCTCTGCCTGGTACCATTGCAGTTCCTCGTTGCGCACGAATCCGGTTTCATGTTTCCATGTAGCCGGGTCTGGTTGGCCATCCTTATTAAATTCGTCTGCCCAGACCAGCCGGTAACCCTCATTCAGATATTTTGCTTGTACATTTTTCTGAGCAAAGACATTTATTGGAGCGACGGCTGAAAGCATAAATGCGATCAGATACTTTAAATTTATAACCGATGTCTGCCTCATGTATTCGAAGGATTTTACCATCGTTGGTTGTTAACGGATTTTGTAAATGTTACCGGGGCAATCCCCTTATGGGTTGGTATTGTTTGTTTAATGCGACCATCAGGGTAAAATTCCAGCTTATCGATGCAAACCTCCCGATTGTAACCGGCAGCGCTTCCCAGAGTGATCCCATTTGGATAGCTAAAGCGATGATAAACGATATACCACTCCTCTTTTCCCGGGATCTGAATGACGGAATGGTGTCCGGTTCCGAAGATGCCCTTATCTTTATCCTTGGCAATCACCAGGTTATTCTCCGTAATTTTTATGGGCCCCAGTGGCGAGTCAGCAGTTCCGTAATGCACCTGATAATCTTCACTTCTGGTGTCATTTTCAGACCACATAAAATAATAGGTCCCCTTGCGGTAAAAAACATGGGTACCTTCATTATATGAGCTTTTTGGGGTTAATATTTTTATTGAGGCCGTATCAATTGAAACCATATCCGGATTGAGTTCTGCGACAGCCATATATCCATTGCCCCAGTACAGATAGGTTTTTCCTGTTTTTGGATCGCTGAAAACATCCGGATCAATCTGCTGCCCTCTTGTGATCCCTTTCGGAAATGAATTGACGAGTGGTTTGCCGGAGTCCACAAATGGGCCGGTTGGATCGTCTGCAATAGCGACACCAATTTTTTGTGCCGCGGTGAAATAATAAAAGTATTTAAAGCTGCCATGGATCTCTTTCTCTATGATGCTGGGTGCCCAGGCATTTCTATTCGCCCAACTGACATCTTTGGGAAGATCCAAAATTACACCTTCATCTTTCCAATTGCTTAAATCGGGAGATGAAAATGCTTTAAAATAAGTCCCGGACCAACCTGTAAAGCCATCACTTGTAGGATAGATATAAAACTTACCCGTTTTTTTTGAATACATGATGCAAGGATCGGCATAAAGGCCGCCCAGTATAGGATTGTTGTTTTTTTGTTTTAATCCTCCTGATGACGCGGTTTGCATCACATCCTTTGCGGTTAGCCATTTATCTGCCAAGGCGCCGGCCCCCTGCGTAGTAATCGGATTAATTGAAGCATACTGAATGGCTTTTTCCTCGTTTTCGCCAATGGAGGTTTGTCTTGAAAAACCTGGCATGTGAGTCCCAAACAACAAAAACAACAGCAACCATTTAAACTTAATACGAATTGTCACATGGGGCTCGGTTTGTTTTCTTTTAATTGAATCTAGTCTTTTCATCATAAATGGTTTTATTGGAGCACTTTACAAAGGAGGTTTTTTTTCCATCATAAAAAGGGGGGTAAATCTTGCAAATTAGAGGGGTAAACTGATAGGCAACGGCCCATGGATCTGGGAAATTTATTGGACGAACTGGATGAAAAGGAAGGGATGAAAATCTTCAGCTCAAAGCGGCATAAAAATGGCTTGATATTTTATTTCAATTGTTTAACAAAAACGTCAACGTATGGAAAAGTATAAAATAGCAGTGATCGTAGGGAGCCTTCGTAAAGAATCGTATAACCTGAAAACAGCGAAGGCGCTGATTGAACTTGCACCGGAATCATTATCGCTCGAAATATTAGACATCGGAAATTTACAGCTGTTCAACGAAGATCTGGAGGCCACACCCCCAAAGGAATGGACTGCCTTTCGGGAGCAGATCCTTGCTTCTGATGGACTTCTGTTTATTACACCGGAATATAACCGCTCGGTACCGGGGGTGTTGAAAAATGCTATTGATGTAGGCTCCCGCCCTTACGGACAAAATTCCTGGGATGGGAAACCTGGCGCCGTGCTGAGTGTTTCGATCGGAAACATCAGCGGCTTTGGCGCCAACCACCACTTGCGCCAGTCACTTGTTTTTGTCAACGTGCCCGCTATGGCGCAGCCCGAAGCCTATATTGGAGGAGCCGGATCATTATTTGATGATAAGGGAATGCTGACGAACGAGGCAACCAAAAGATTTCTAAAAAACTTTCTGTCAGCCTTTGAAAAATGGATAGTAACCAATGCGAAGAAATAACATTCGAAAAAACGTTTTATCTCCTTTGTAATTATTTCTTCCTTGTTTCTGGAGGGCCGAGGTAACTTGGCTTAACGCCGCCAAAATCTGCAACTAATTTCTGTAAGACCACACCGGGCTGTACCATCCAAAATTTTAAAGTATGTTTTCCTGGTTTTAACACCTGATGACTGGATTTTTTTATAATGATGTTATTGGACACCCAATCAGCCCAGGACTTTTCCTGTTTCGCATCGTTGATACTTATAAGTTGAGGTTCTTCCTCATCAACAGCTATTGCATACTGAAGTCCGCCAGGATGATCTTGAAAATTTAATGTGGGTGAAAAATAAGCCTGCATAGAAAATTTGCCGCTTTCATATACGTAAAAATCATATGCAGTATGCGGTGCATCTTTCGACGGCTGCTGCGTAGCCGCAGTAACCGGCATAACCGTTATTCCGGAACCAGTTTTCCCAATATCCGGGATCACCTCCCAGGTTATGCCATTGGCATTCACGGCTCGTGTAAAGTGCTCAGCTTCAATAGACACATAACCATCCTTTTCAAAAAATACATTTCCTTTAATGCCAATTAGATTTTCGGCTGATTTTGTTTCTTCTTTTTTTATTGAGGCTCCTTTTGCAACAATATCTGTTCCTACGTATTTTAATTCAGGCAATTTATCTTTTGGCGGATCATTCCAGGAGCTATAACCTATATGTACCTGATCCATGAAATGCTTCCACTTACCGCCGGCAAGATCTTTATTGTATTGTTTTGAAATTAATGAATCCTGTTTAAAGAACTTTTTTGCCTCCTCAGCAAATGCATTGGCCCTGGTATCTTGCTTTGCTGCATAATACTGATTCCAGGCAACATCCTGATACATATGATGAAGGTTACCTAATGCTTTTACAGGGTGAAGCACCAATTGGAAATACGCATCGCGGTAAGCTGAAGGAAGCCGGGCATTAATTTTTTCTGCTTTAGCCAATAGCTCATCAAATTGAGCAACAACATTTGCAAATTCATTATAATTGACGATGCTGTAGGTTTTCGAATCCAAAAGTTCAGGCTTCCTTCTGGCACTATATTGCGAATAAAGCCTGATGATATTGCCAATCTCCTTTCCGTGTTTAAGACCGAACTGCTTCGTCGCCCAGCTGGTATAATACAATCTGAGCTGATCAGGTGTCCATTGCGCTGGGTTCCAGGCGAAGTCAAGAAAAAAGCTGATCGGAAACTCCATCGGCTTGAGATCACCAACATTTACGATCCAGATCTCACGGGCGTTATATTGATACGCCAAATTCATTTGCTCCCATACCCTGGCGATATTATTGTTATTGATCCATTTATAATTCCTTGGACCTCCAACATAATCAAAGTGATAATAAACCCCATAGCCACCTTTTCGAGGTTGTTCAGCCAATTTGGGTAGTTTTCTGATGTTACCCCAATTGTCGTCACAAAGCAACAGGGTTACATCATCAGGAACCCGCATTCCCTGATCATAATATTCTTGCACCTCCTTATACAATGCCCATAACTGAGGTTGTGCCGAAGCATCTTTACCGGTTACTTTTTTAATAATTTCCCTTTGGTCATTTACAATTTTTTCAAGCAGGTTCAGATTGGCATTTTTACTCATTGGCTCATCACCGTCGCCCCGCATGCCTACAGTTACAATACTTTCATTGTTGCCCATACGCTTTATCCCCTCTGTCCAAAATTTAGCCAGGCCAGCTGCGTTGCTATCATAATTCCATGAGCCGCCCGCTCCATAACGTTTCCATTCCGCATGCGCACGCATCAGTGGCTCATGGTGAGATGTACCAATGACAACGCCGTACATATCTGCAAGAGGGGCATTTTTAGGATCGTCATCATAAAAT
>CBFGNP010000117.1:0-8811 GCA_965650095.1 uncultured Pedobacter sp.
TGGTTCTATATCAGCTTTGCCACCGCCTGGTGGATGTTTTTATTATTGCCGATCCATTTTTTAATGGGACCAATTCATGGTGCTGTCGTAAACTGGTGTGGACATAAATATGGCTATTCGAATCATGACAACAATGATCACAGCAAAAACTCTTTGCCGCTTGATTTTTTAATGATGGGTGAGTTGTTCCAGAATAATCACCATAAAAAACCGAACAGCCCGAATTTTGCTTCCCGTTGGTTTGAGTTTGATCCGACGTATCCGGTCATGAAAATAATGCATTGGATGCGCATCATCACGATCAGGAAGATCAATTAAACATCGGACAGGTGTTACTCATGGTTGGATTTGATCCTCCCTGGAGATGGTAAGAAATTAAATTCTGTTCCCTGGGGTTTGAATGTTCTGAACAGAATATTGTATTGTTATTCTATGCTTAAATTGCGTTATTAACTGATTGTTAATGAGTTCCGTAAATTGTCGGAATGCCTTTTTAGATTTGATGCGACATTGAATTTATCTAATGAATTTGGCATGAGACAATTAAAAATATTGCAGAGCATCACGAATCGCAATGAGGACAGTGTTTCCAGGTACCTTATCGACATTGCCCATATTGATTTACTGCATCATGAAGAAGAGTTGCGCCTGGCTTCCAGGGCTAGAAATGGCGACGATCTGGCACTGGAAAAATTGATCACGACGAATCTTCGTTTTGTGGTTTCGGTAGCCAAGCAGTATCAGAACAAAGGGATGAACCTTTCTGATCTGATCAGTGAGGGCAATTTAGGATTAATCAAGGCTGCAAAGCGCTTTGACCATACCAAGGGATTTAAGTTTATTTCATTTGCAGTCTACTGGATCAGGCAATGTATTCTTCAGGCTATTGCGGAACAGAAACGGATGGTCAGGTTGCCGGGAAACCAGATCTATGAGCTGACAAGGGTTTCGAAGGCCATTGTTAAACTGGAGCAGAGACTGGAGCGAACGCCACCACTTCATGAGCTTGCTGAGACACTTGACCTACCGGAAGCAAAGATTGCTGACATTCTATTCAATAGTGGAATAGCAGTCTCTGTTGATCTCAAGTCAAATACCGAGCAGGAAACGTCTCTTCTGGACATCCTGGTCAACCGAAATTCCGAATCTCCCACCGGTCAGTTATTCAAAGATTCTTTGTCGACAGACCTGAGCAGGGTAATCAATAAGTTGCCTGAAAGACAAGCGGTGATCTTAAAGTATTGCTATGGGATTGACGGCTTTCCACAATTAACCCATGATGATATTGCCATTAAAGTTGGTTTGACCAGTGAAAGGGTTAGGCAGTTGAGGTGTAAAGGTATTGAGCGCTTAAGGGCGCTGTGCATGACTTGCAGGATGACCGACTATTTTAATGATTTAAACGTATATTAAACTGTAAGTGCTATTTTTCCTTGTATATGTCCTTCTGCAGCTCTTTCGTGTGCTTTACCAGCATCCGCTAGCGGAAAAACACTGTCAATAATAACTTTGATTGTACCATTATCGAGCAAACCAGCAAGTCCTGAAAGCTGTGAGCCGTTGGAACGTACTTGTGTTGCAGATACTGTAACACCCAATTTTTCAGCTTCGTCGGCACCAGAAAAACCTAAAGGGAAAATTGGAAATAATGCACCTCCTTTTTTAAGTGTTTTTAAAAAGCGGCCCGTAGTTGAACCGCCCACACAATCAACAACTAAATCAATATCAGATACCATATTTTCAGGAGTATTTTTAGTATAGTCAATAAATTCGTCAGCACCAAGCCCACGTAAAACGCTTTCGTGCTTTCCTGATGCAACGGCAATAACGTATGCTCCTTTCCATTTTGCCAATTGCAATACAAAATGTCCAACTCCTCCAGCTGCTCCATTTACAATTACTTTTTTGCCAGCGAGTGGAACAGGTTCGTGCGGGTTTGGTTGAAGAGGATTAGGTTCGTTATGCCCAAGTTCAATCAAAAATTGCCAGGCTGTAAGTAAGGACATAGGTGCAGCGGCGGCTTGAATAAAATCAATATCTTTTGGCTTTAATGCTAATTCTGAGAGTGGCACGCTAACATATTCAGCATAGGCCTGACTTGGGCCGTAACTTGGAAATCGTACCATAGAATACACTTCATCACCTATAGAAAATTCCTTTACATCTTCATCCACTTCAACAATTACCCCCGAAATATCTGTTCCAGGAATAATAGGAAATGAAACTTTAGGTTGCCATTCCAGAGGTAACATTTTATATCCTTCACGTAAATACCAGTCGGGCGGATTTAGCCCAATCGATTTCACTTTTACTAAAACCTCTCCTTTTTTTACTTCTGGTATTGGTGCATCTTCATAACGAAGAACTTCAGTTCCGCCAAATTCGTGTTGTCTGATTGCTTTCATAACTGCAGGTCTATTTATTTTATGATCTAAACTCATTACTATTTATTCTTTTAGTGAGATGCAAAAGTATAATACCGGTATATTTGTGGCAAGTATGTACTTTTTTGTACCCTACATACCAATAGTAATGTATAATTGATTATCAATGAATTAAAAAATGAAAAAGAGAGAAAAAAGTTGCCCAGAGGTTGCAACTTGTGCTGTTGACTACGCTTTTAAGCGAATTGGAGGCAAATACAAAGGCAGAATTTTATGGTATCTACACGAGCATTCCATTTTGCGTTATGGCGAATTGAATAGAACCTTGCCCGACATCACGACCAAAATGCTGACACAAACTTTAAGGGAATTAGAAACAGACCATTTAATTGACCGAAAAGTATATCACGAAGTTCCGCCTAAAGTAGAATATACATTAACAGAAGTTGGAGAAGAACTCATTCCGTTTATCAATTATCTTAAAGAATGGGGAGATAAACAGATTGAAAAGGAACAAATAAAATCTGTATAATCTTTTATTTGATTTGTCATATTTTAATTTATTTTAAAAGCCGAAACATTTGCTTCGGCTTTGTTTATGGTTAGTAGCAAATTATGAATTTAAAAACCATACATACCTCCCGAAACGGAAATTTGCTCTCCCGTAATCCACGCTGCATCATCGGAAGCAAGAAATACCGCCGCTTTCGCAATATCCTCGGGCTTACCTCTGCGGCCAAGCGGTGTATTGGCAATAAACATTTTTTCATACTCGCTACCCGTAGTGACACCAGCACTATTTGCACCTTCAGTTTCCGTAGCACCCGGTAAAATAGAATTGATTCGGATGTTTTTTGCTCCGAGTTCTTTCGACAATGAAATCGTTATGGCATCTAATGCTGCTTTAGTTGCAGAGTATAAAGAAGCTGCGGGCAAAGGCATTTTGCTCGCACCCGAACTGATATTAATGATATTGCCGTTCTTATCGCCAAACAGTTTTAAAGATGCCTGGATAGCAAGTATAGGGCCCAAAACATTGACATTGAAATGCTGATGAAAAATTTCTACCGATGCCTGTTCAATAGGTAAGAATTGCTGATAAACCGCATTGTTTACCAAAATATCCAACGTCCCAAAAGCTTTTTTTGTTTCTTCAAACAATCTGATTACATCTGCTTCATTCGATATATCGCCCTGCACCGAAATTGCTTTACCACCATTATCGGTTATGAATCGTACCACTTTATCTGCTTCATCTTTGCTTGAAGCATAATGTACAACAACTTTTGCACCTTCTTTGGCAAACGCCTTTGCAATTCCTGCACCAATTCCTTTTGCTGCACCGGTAACTACTGCTACTTTGTTTTCTAATTTATTCATTATTGATTTTTTTAAAAGCCAAAAAAATAGGCTTCAGCTTTTGTGTTTTTTAATTTAATAATAACTTGAATTCAACCATTTATCAAAATGGCGCCAAATTTACAGAACCACCATCAACAAGAATCTCATTTCCAATCATAAATGATGAATCGTCTGAAGCAAGAAAAACGGCAGTTTTCCCTATATCCGAAGGATGACCTATTCTGCCAATTGGTATTCCATCTACAAATTGTTTTTTCACCATCTCTACTTGCTCTTCGGGTATAAATTTTCCAAAAACAGGGGTGTCAACAGTGCCGGGCGACAATACATTAACTCGTATTTTTCTATCCAATAAATCCAGTGAAAATCCTTTTGCAAATGAAATAACGGCAGCTTTTGCGGCACCATAAAGTGATAAGGAAGGATAGGCACGATGCCCTGCGTTTGAGCCAATTAGAATGATAGAGCCCCCATCTTTCATATAAGGCAATGCTTTATGAACGGTAAAATATACACTTTTAAGGTTCAAATCCATTGTTTTATCATAATCTGCTTCACCAATTTCCGCAACCGAACCCAATGTTGCACCTGTTGCTGCACCACCTGCATTCACGACTACAGTGTCAATTTTTCCAAATTTTTCAGCCGTTTCTTTAAACAGCCTTTCCAAATCATCTTGTTTGGTTACATCTGCATTAATTCCTATAAAGTTCCCACCTAATTGATCAACAGAGGAATCCAGGGTTTGCTGTGTTCTTCCTACAATTGTGCCAACCGCACCTTCGTTTTTGAATTCTTGGGCTATGCCAAATCCAATACCGCTGTTACCTCCTGTAACTACTGCTACTTTGTTTTTTAATTTACTCATTATTCCATTTAAGATTTAAGCGATAAAATCGCATTGAAACTTGTAACACTATTAATTAGTCTAACTTGACCAGGTCCTTAAAAATCAGTTGACCCCAACGATTTCCGTGTGCGTGTACAAGTAGTCCGCCTTCCGAAAGCCCACCAAGTTTGATTGGTGCAAAACCGAGATTTTCTGCAAGCATACCAACCTCCGTTGCAACACTGTCATCGTCACTCGTTAGGAAGACAACTCTTCTGCCACCTTGAACTACTGCTGGATCTTGTGCAAGTATGGCAGCGGCTAAATGATTGAAGCCCTTAACCACTCTTCCACCAGTGAAAGCTTGTTCAACAACCTTGGCAGAAGGCAATCCTCTCAAATTCTCTAAGGACACACCGTAAGCATTGGTCATATCAACGATGGTTTTCCCTTGCCAGTTGGACAGCAACTTTGCGACATCTGGGTGCGTTTCGAAACGGACAGCCAAAAATATGATGTCTGCCTTTATTGCTTCCTCTAGTTTTTTAGGAATTATCGTGGATCCGATTGTGGATGCAACAGCTGCAAAACTTTCCGGGTCGTGATTGGTTGCAACGGATACTTCAATGCCGTTGCGGGCAAACGCCTTGGCAAGAGCCTGACCGATATTGCCGAAGCCAATAATTGCGTAGCTCGCTACTTTGTTTTCTGATTTACTCATTATTGAAAATTTGTTTGATTAAAACCTTTGGCATAATCACCAAATGCTATTATTTGAAAAAATATGGTTCAATTATTTACTGAGCTAAATAGGTCATACCGCCATCAACAAGTATTTCAGCACCAAGGATAAACGAGGAATCATCAGAAGCTAGAAATACCGCTGTTTTACCTATGTCGGATGGTTGCCCAATCCTGCCTATCGGCATTTGTTCCGCAAAGTGTTTTTTTATAGCTTCAATTTGTTCTGAGGGAACAAATTGTTCAAATGCTGGTGTATCTGTTGTACCTGGTGTTATTACATTTGCTCTAATCCTTCTATTTAAAAGGTCGTTTGAAAACGCTTTTGCAAAAAAGATTATAGCCGCTTTTGCAGCACCATAAAGCCCAAATGATGGGTATGCCCGATGTGCTGCATTCGACCCTATTAGAATAATAGAACCCCCATCATTCATATAAGGTAGTGCTTTATTAACAGTGAAATAAACACTTTTCAGGTTTAGATCCATGGCCTTATCATAGTCCGCTTCACCAAGATCTGCCACAGTTCCGACAGCTCCACCGCCCGCATTTGCTACGATCACGTCAATTTTACCAAATTTTTCAAACGCTTCTTTAAATACGCGTTCCAGATCGGCAATGTTGGTTACATCGGCATTTATTGCTGTAAAATCATCTCCGATCTGAACCGCAGCACTAGCTAAAGTTTTTGGATTTCTGCCGACTATAACTCCTTTGGCACCTTCATTTTTGAATTCTTGGGCAATGCCTAATCCAATACCACTATTGCCACCAGTAATAACGACTACTTTATCTTTTAATTTATTCATTTTAAGTGTTTTTGAAAATTATTAACTACTTTTGTTACTCAAAGGTACTGTAATTTGTATCTTTTAGATACTCATTTATAATAAAGTAGTTACTGATAGGTAACCAATAATTAATAGAGATATGAGAGACGAAAAGTTTTGTAATTCAAATTGTCCATTTACAAGAGCCATCGGAACGATTGGTAACAAATGGAAGCCAATAATTATTAATGTAGTTGGAACCCGTACAATTCGATTTGGGCAATTAGATGCTATTATTCCATATATTACTCGGAAAGTATTAACTGAACAGCTAAAAGAGTTGGAAGAAGATGGATTGTTAGAACGAACGGCTTTTAAAGAACTACCTCCACGTGTAGAATATAATTTATCTGAAAAGGGATTAGCATTTCTACCTATACTTGAGGCCATTAAAGAATGGCAAGGTAAGTTTGAGGAAATGTCACCTGTGAATAGTTAAGATTTTAGGGGCATATCATTAACCAAGCGGGCCTTGATTAAATCTGAATTTATTTTGTAACGGAGTTTTGCCAACATTTGCCAATTGGCAGATATGGGCAAAGAAAAAGCAGTACATTTCATACTGCTTTTTCTTTACTGTTTTAATATTGCTGAAGGTCTTTATCCTTATATGCTTCGGGGGATATTTTGAACTGGTCTATAAATGCAGTTCAGGAACCTGTTCTGGTTTTCATTCGGTGATCCTTGTTTGCATCTCCGTTCATGTAAACTGCTCTTTATTAACCACTTTGGGCAACGCTAATTTTTTTTCAAAAAAATCAGCTCACTTATTTTTTACCCCATCTTCTGTTTCCTCCGCCAGAAGTGTTTTTTGCTCCACTTAAATTGGGCTGACGTTCAGTTCTTTCTGGGCGCGGACCTCTGGAAGGTTTTGCTTTTCCTTTTGACTTGGCAGCAGCGGCGCCCGACAGCAGGCTTTGCCAGCTCATCGCATAGGGATGATCTTCCGTTACCGGGATCTTTAATCCAATCAGCTTTTCGATATCATCCAGGAATTCTTTTTCCTCGGGATCGCAAAATGAAAAAGCCGTTCCGCTTAGTCCAGCGCGGCCGGTACGTCCGATACGATGGACATAAGTCTCAGGGATGTTCGGTAATTCGTAATTGATAACATGTGCCAGCTCGTCGACGTCAATACCCCGGGCAGCAATATCTGTAGCGACCAGAATGCGCGTGGTTTTCGCTTTGAAATTTGTTAATGCCCTTTGTCTGGCATTTTGCGATTTATTTCCATGTATCGCCTCTGCTTTTATGCCAACTTTAACCAGGTCTTTAACGATCCGGTCTGATCCATGTTTGGTACGTGCAAACACCAATGCAGTCTCTATACTTCTATCTTTCAGGATATGCAGTAACAAGCCTTTTTTGTCGTTCTTCTCCACAAAGAAGATCTGCTGCTGAATCTTTTCCGCAGTGGAGGATACCGGAGTGACTTCCACTTTTACAGGATTGGTCAGAATAGTGCTGGCCAGTGCCTGTATTTCTTTAGGCATGGTTGCCGAAAAAAACAGCGTTTGTCTTTTAGCTGGCAGCTTGGCAATTACTTTCTTGACATCATGGATGAATCCCATATCGAGCATCCTGTCCGCTTCATCCAATACAAATATCTCTATATCGCGGAGGTTTATAAATCCCTGGTTCATCAGATCCAGCAACCTGCCAGGCGTTGCTACCAGGATATCAACACCTCTGTGCAGGGCATCTGTTTGTGCTTTTTGTCCAACACCACCAAATATCACCAGATGTTTTAGCGGAAGATTTCTACCATACGCCTTAAAACTTTCTTCAATTTGTATCGCCAGTTCGCGCGTAGGTGTTAATATCAGCGCCTTAATGGTCTTATGAACTTTCGTGTTGGTATGCGGCTTAGCCAGCAACTGCAGCATTGGGATCGCAAAGGCAGCAGTTTTTCCTGTTCCTGTTTGTGCGCAGCCCAGTAAATCTCTGTGCTGTAATATCGATGGAATGGATTGTTCTTGTATTGGGGTGGGTTGTGTATAACCTTCTGTTTGCAGCGCATTTAAAATCGGCTCAATCAGATTTAATTCGTTGAATAACAATGTGTTTTTATTTTAATTTAAAATATATAGAAACAAAAGATATTGTTTTGCGGCAAAGGTACACATAAACTTCGGCTTTTGCGTATCAGACGATTTTAGCCGCTGAATGTTTATTTGTGGAAACTTTATGGTTGTTTACCAGGCATATTCAGCTAAATTTGTAATCTACTCTACTCAATTACCGCATGGCAGAACCGAATTATAACGAAGACAGCATACGCTCCCTCGACTGGAAGGAACACATCAGATTACGTCCAGGTATGTATATTGGTAAACTGGGCGATGGATCGGCTCAGGATGATGGAATTTATGTATTGCTTAAAGAGATTGTAGATAACTCCATTGATGAGTTCGTGATGGGGTCCGGGCGTACCATTGAACTCCCGTGGCGGCCGAGGGACGCAAGATCACTGCGCTGCCGGTGCGATTAGGTCGCCGCTCGCCTACAGCCCCCGCTCGGGTTTGCTGCAGTCGGCATCGGCCGGTGCCGCCGTCGTCGAGCGGTTCCCGGTGGCGCCGGCGGTGTGCGACGCCGCCTGCCGCAGCGACTGCAGGATCGTCTCCGCCTTGTCGTCGGGCGGCGCGTTGGGGTTGAGGGCGGCCGA
>CBFGNP010000118.1:0-8781 GCA_965650095.1 uncultured Pedobacter sp.
ATTGTCTACCACATCCGTACCGTTCAGGTGGTTGGTACTTTTGCTCTGTACCAACAGGCCATCCAGGTCGTAATAATTTACAGTAAACAGCATCGTTCCGCTGCCCAGGTTCTTCACCTTTGTTCCTGTCAGCAGGCCTTTCGTGCGTGCTGCAGCTGCCTGTTCACCCGAAGGCGGACCAAAGCTATTGTCCGCAAAACCGTAGTCATCGTAATAATTTACCGCCAGTACATCTCCACCGTTCTGCGGAAAGGACTTTGAATCATAATCCGCACCGTTGCGGGTCTCCCATAGCGATATGGAAACATCACCGCCAGCAATCTGCTGTGCCTGGTTGTCCAGTCCGGTCTGAAGGGCATCCTTCGCTCCACGCTGGGGAACCGATCCATTGTCGGCAGTAGTGCCCGCCTGTGCGTAAAGCCCAGTGGACACAATCCTCCCGAAGGCATCGTATTTATTATATAACCATTCCTGCGGGCTTTTACCACGCTGGACGGCATCCTGGCTCATCACCACCTGATCCAGCTTATTGTACACCATAAACTCCCAGCCCTTGCCCGGGATCTTTTTCTCCACAAGCCTTTTGTACCCATCGTAACGGTTACCATAGATAAACTGATCGAAAACAGCTTGCGTTTCATCAAAACTGCTGATCGCCACAGACAGCCTGTCTGTATGCTCGTTTACCGCAGGTGGGAGTACATAACGCAAGTTACCAAAATCATCATATACATAATAGGTGGATAGGCTTTTGGCATTGCTCTCCCATACCCGTTTGAGTACCACACGTCCTTCAAAATCCTTGAACTCCTCTGTGATGCCGGCTTTTAGGTCAGCGGGCACCCAGTTTTCGTCCCGGCCGGTGGTCTTATACAGTTTACCGGGAAGATAAGCTTCGGCAGATGCACCATTGCCAGCACTGTTAACGGTCCAAAACTTAACTTCATCCAGCGCATTTGTTCCATATTCGGTTTTTAGGGTATGCCGCCCGCTGATCTGCCAGGGTTCGCCCGGTGCCCCCCGGTGCGGTCGCCGGCTCAAGGGCGAAGCCTCGAGCTGTGTCTCGGCAAAGGGATAATCCGTAGCTTTTACACCTGCTGCCTGTGGTAAATGGAAAAAGTCAAACTGATCACCGATTGCCGCATCACGGAACGCGCCCGTGGTCCCGGTCTGTGCCGCATAAGGCAGGTATTTTTTAGTTTCACGGCCAAAGGCATCATAGGCAATGGGCTGCACGACATCCTTAAAACCGGGGCTACCCTGGACCTGAACGGCCTGCAAAGGCCTGCCCAGTCCGTCAAAATACTGTATGGCCTGGTTCTCCTGGCATACATTGCGGCTGTCACCCAGAGTCGCATCCGTGACTCCGCGTTGTCTAAAGGTACGGGTAAGGATAAAGTTCTGGTTGGCACTTGGCGTTGAGGACAGGGGCACACAGTTAATATAGCTTATCCCTGTAGTGAAAATCCGCAGCGTACTACCTGCAGGTACGTAAAAACCATCGGTCAGGGTCACGCTCGAGGGTGCGCTGATCTCGCTTTCGCCGTTATAAACCGATACAACTTTCTGGGCATAAGAGCGGCTGCACAGCAACAAAAGCACCGCAACATAAATATATTTCAATTGTTGTTTCATGGGGACGTTAATTTTTATAATGGTGATCTGTTTGTTTTAAAATATTCCCATTCTGTTCTTTAACTGCTTTCAAACGCTGAAAGGCATCGTACCCGTAATAGTGCCATATAATTTACAATTGATGGAACAGTTAATTTCATAGTAGAGTGAGCCAACAGCTATGAGCAATAAGTAAGTTAAATACTGATATTATTGAATACTTAAACTATTGTCTGTACTACTCGGGCTTATTACAACAGAGCTAAAACCGCCCCCAACTCCTGTAACCGGAGGTCTGGAGCCCAATCGGAACGCACGCACTGCGAAGCTGCCCGGGGCCGGTGCAATATTTATCGAATAGGTTCCTTCTGGAATCTGAACGGCTATCGTACCTGAGCTTGGGAAATTATATGTGGTACTACTTCCGGTCTGATCACTAAACACTGCTTTAAACCCAGCGATGCCCGTCGAATTGGTCAGCGGAAAACTTACCGGTGGAGGTGGGACCGTGCAAGTACCATAAGCATTGGCATAGTTTTGGCCGTTGGCGTTTATATCCATTATTACCTGGGTCTGTAGATCCAGTCCGGGCATCGAAATATACTTGCCATCAGGAACTGTATATACGGACAGTGAACCTATGTAACCCGGTCCGCATTCACGCCTAAACGTTGCTGATGTCCTACGGTTATAAGTATAGCCCGGCTGTTGACCAAAAGCGGATTGATTGGTAAAATTATAAGCATAATTTTTAACGATATTTCCGTCTTTGTCTTTAATACCCGTTAATCGCTGATAACTGTCATAAAAAAAAGAAGTGAGCTGACCTTTAACGTCAAATGAACTGGTGACACCAATTAAAGGGTCAAAAGTATTACTGCTCACCTGGGCATTAACAGGGCAAAAGCATAGGTCATCAATCTGCGTATTTTTGGAAATAGTATACGACTGATCTGTAACAGCAACAATAGCACTGTTATAAACCCAGGCGGAACCTGATTTCTCCCACCAGGAAAGCGTATAACTGCCATTGTCCAGGCCGGTTAGGGTTTTACTGAAAGTTCCCGTTCGGCTATAATGCCCCGTTTTACTATCCCCGGCTGTACTATTGCCATTCCCGGATTCAAAGTTGTCAAAATACACATTTTTGATGGCGGCATTTCTTATTTCTGCAACAGGATAAGCGTTATTATATCCCCAGACATAGGATATATTGCTTCCGTTTGCTAAATGTTGCTGCGTAATGTTACCTGAAGCATAGCTGTCATAAACTATTTTTTTCCCATAATTTAAATCTTTAGCTATAGAAGAGGCCGTAATCATCGCAGGCGTGAAAGGTCCACCCAAAGATTTCCAATAATATACGGTATCGGGCATGGGAATGTTTGACTTATAAGAAGTAAGTACCGCATGTACAGTTCTCAGATTGCTTCCGTCTGCCTTGGCCTTTTGTGCATAAGTTTCTATTACAGGTGTGATAATATGACTGTTTTGCAGGTTCTGAATGCCGGCGGCCAAACCTGTGCCGGGTGTTCCTGTTATCGTATAATTTAAAGGATAGGTATAGCTGGAGATCAACTTTTCACCTGTACTGTTATAAAACACGCTTTTTGAAACCTCAAAGTTTTGAGGGTCGTATAAGAACGTTTTATACGTATATACATTTTTACTGGTATCGGGATCGTTATAAACATATTCATGGCTGCTGGAGAGTTTCTCCAGACCGGTCCGGATATTGTAGCTGAAAAACGGGCATGTTATCGGGCCTCCCCACGTGCCCGGCGAGTAGGCAAAAGGCTTTGTTCTGTAAAAAGCCTGAAAACCTACCTGATAAAGGGTAGTATCCCGTATCAGGGTATAATTATTTATCAGTCTATATTTTAAATTGTTGTCCTTATCGTACACATTTTTCTCAAGCAATTTCCCCCGCTGCCAGGAATAATCCTGCATATAATATTGAGGAGACAATGGAATGATATTTTGAACCGGTACAGTGGTAATCACCAGTTGTCCGTTAATATATTGATAAAATTTACCCGGGCTTACTCCAAATGCATCTGCAACGTATTTGAATTTATATACGTTTTTCCCACTTTTTCCCAAAGAATCTAAATATTCTGTTACATAATTGTAAGAGACGGGAGATCCATCCAATGAAGTAGGTGGAATTGTAGCATTAGAACTATATATATATACACTATTTAAATAGGCACTGCCGGCATTATTGGTCTCGCTATAGTTAGTGATGTAATTTCCCTGAACAGGTGAACAGGTAGCGCAGGCCGGCATAGTAAAATTAGGTATGCCAAAGCCATTTTCGTTCAGCCCGTATTTGTACCTTTTTGTAAAGGCTACATGATTGTCACGGTCAAAGCTGGTGATTTGCCTGATCCTTAAACCGCCTGCCAATTTTGTAAGCGCATCAGGTCCCTGATATTGGTTATTTTCATAGGTAAACTCGGTGAATCCTCCTGTCGGATAATAAATACGGGTCAACATATTTGCCCTGGAATAATTAGGGTCCGGGTAACGGTCGGCTGAGCCAATCGTATCCGGAGACAACACAACAGACTGGCCAGTATTGCTGGGAAGACCGGTAAAACGCTGACGGGATACACCCATTTTTGGAATCAGGTCTGCATTTGAACGGCCGTTGTAATATCCCCAATAATCCCTGCTTCTGGAACTATATCCAGGTAATCCGGCAAAAGTGTTATATGCGAACCGATAGGCTTCAACTTTATTAGTTAATGCGTCCTGGAACTGTACAGAATCTAACCGCATCCTCTTTGAGACTCCCTCACTTCCTGCCCCTGCTTCAAAATAATTATAATAAAACTGAACATTTTTCAAAGGCTGGTATGAACGCGCCGAGGGGTCATATCTTAAGATACGGATTTTATTGAGTGTCCTTAAGTGGGCGAAATCCTGCCTTGCCACCATGGAAGTATCGAAAAGGATCTTGCCATTCTTAAAATCTATTTCTTTTAAAGTCTGTTCCTGGCCAGCATAGTCATTTGCAGCTCTTGCGGGTGTTTTTGTATACCAAAGGGCCGGTTGTCCAGTTCCGTTATCCCTATACCCTTCGCTGGTAGTTACCTGATCCGTATAATCAAAAAAGGTGCTGTACTGATGCGATGTATATTGAAACTTTATGGTGTCGGTTTTATCTGCAGATATCATTTCCATCAGCATCCAGGCGCTAGTGGGCCGCGCCGGAAGCCCCCCACGCAATGTCATGGAGGTATTTTCATAACAGGTTATATTCGAAGAAGATGTGCCGAACCTGTATAAAACACCATTTGCATCAATAATATCAAATTTATTAGAGGCTATGCTGGGAATGATTTTGACAGCATCGGATGGCATGGTGGTAGTGGTAGTTTTATCCTTGTTAAAAAAGAAACTGCCGTTTGAACCATTCAGAGAATAGGAAAACCCATCTGGCTGACCATCATTATTAGAATTTATCCAACTATTCCAGTCCTGCATAGTTTGGCTATCAAAATAGAGTGTATCAAACTTTGTGAAAGGGATGACGGTATTGCTAAGATAACCACCGTTCGGCAATTCATCAGGTGACCCCACAACTGTTCTCCTAAGTACCCCTCCGGTTTCCAAAGCCCATCCCAACCCTACCCAAGTCGCAACATCGGTTACCTTGATACCAGAGGGATGATATTTTAACTGAATAGGCAATTCCAATTTATTGGTTTTAATGGTATAAATAGGAATGGAGATATTGGTTAACCCATTAAACATCGTTACTTCGTATGTTCCGAACTTGCCGAGGGTCGCCGTCTGTGGCGAGCCCGGCATTACCGGCTGTACAGCTGGTACGGCAGAAGGATCCGGAGCAAGAGTCTGTGCATTGATCTTTAAGACATTTAACAAAATGAATGCTATGGTTATGATCAGGTTTTTCATTATAAAGATTGGAATAGGTTTAAATTTAAATCTCGATTATACAGTCAATAGGCTTAATTTTGGCCAGCATTTTTTTATCCTTATTAGCTAAAAATGTTTTTCTAAAATAAAGGCCCCGTTCAAAAAACTCCCTGCAAACTGCATAGCAAAATTGCCAACTGACTGAAGATAATACACCAGTAAAAAACACCCAAATCCGTTTGACCAATGATCAGAATCGAGTGACGAACTAAGCTTTTTGAGTGATGACTTTCTCCTGCAACATAAATCAAGCGTCAAAAACCACTACTCATCTGCATGTCTGCATTCTCAATGAATGCGCTTGCTATAAGAAATGCTTTAAACAATAGTTCCGCAGATTCAAACTAAAGCACCTGCACTATTGCACAGTTATGGCAAGAAGGGATTTTTGCGTTCGATAAGACCATATTAAACCTAGTACGAATGGAGGATTAACCTGCATCATCAGATCGGTTACTTGAGAAACGGATGCCACCTGGCAACAGACCATTTCAAAAGAGCCTATACCGCTTATGGCACCGTATTTTTACAACGGCGTTAATTTGAGCATCAAAGGCCAAGGGGTATACAGCTGTAAATACTTATTCTTCACATCATTTCTATGTTTTTTTTCTATTTTTACACAAATAATGTTTATGAATAATTCCGCTCTCAACCCTTTTAAAAAACCTACATCCGGATTTTTAAAAACCGCACTGATCTTGATTATGCTGGTCTTTATCTGCCTGCAATCCTGTAAAAAGGAAAAAGAAAAGATCACCCCCACCGGCCTTATCACAGGCACGGTCTTAAGCAAGAACGGACTGCCGCTTTCTGGCGTAAAAATTTCCCTGGACAACGAAAAGCGAACTTACGTGTTCAGCGACGGTGAGGGGAAATATACTTTTGACCGCATTCCAGTTGGCGATTACAGCATACTGGCAGCCAAGGAAAAATACCTTTCGGAAAGTAAAAGGACTACTGTGACCCAGGATGGTACCACAAAGCTGGACTTTCACCTGGAAGTTGGTGAAGCAACACTGGAAATCGAAAAGGAGAGTTATCAGCTACCTTATACCAAGACCTCAGATCTCATTAACATAAAGTCCAATACCGCGTGGATGATAACGCTTTCTGCCGATTGGCTAAGCGTTGACAACCCGATAGGAGTGGGCGACAAGGGCATCTATGTTGTTGCAGAAGAGAACCAGGGGGATACAGTGAGGACCGCGACCCTGACACTAACAGCAGGTATGGCGGTCCAGGTTATCACGATCATCCAGTACCCTAAAATCAAGCTATTAAGTGTATCGATGACCCATCCCATTACCGATACGGTTATCTTGACCTTCAGTGCACCAGTAAATGAAGTGCAGATCACCTCCAAATATGATCTTTGTTTAAGCGACCTCGCCTACAACAGAACGCCTATGAGCAAAGAAGTACGCTTCAAATACAGCTGTGGCAGATTAGGCCAGTCCTACCCTTTCCAGGTTACCTTTAAGGATAAGATAACGAGCTATACCGAAAACTTTAATGTGGATTTTTTCTCTAAACGGATTGTCTATCCTGCGGTCTGGAGCCAGAGCACGCCGACATACTTTGTGAGCGATGATAATAAAACAGTCTGGTTTTCTGTTTTTGATACGCAGATGGTCCAAAAAATTGACATGGAAACTTTTACCGTCATTAAAAATTACCCCGTCGATTTCAAGGTCAGAAAACTGGTCTATAACCCTTACAACAAACTGATTTACCTATTGACGAATACTCCGGACATATATGTGATGGATCCCAATAACGGTTCAATCGTGAAACATATTAAATTAGAAGTGCTTGACGGGGACAATAACAGCTACCCGACCATATATCCGCAGGCCCTTGCTTTCACCAGTTCCGGCATCGGAGCGATGGTCTGCGGGGCGAGGGTTAGCAGTGCCACCAGCTGGAAAATGATAGACAGCCGAAAAAACGACCTGGTCTATTACCATAAGCAAAAGGATAAAAACTTTGAATATGGAAAGATAGAAGTCAATTATGACCGGACCAAACTGATTATCAAAGCTTATTTCAGCAATATCACTTTCAGCATAGACCCTGTCCAGGACGTGATCAAGGATATAACCATTCCGGTACACGGTGCCCTTGGCGGAGTGGTTCCGAACAAAAAGAACGATAACCTCTATATGATCCAGACCTATGAGCAGTATATACACAACCCGGTAAACAACTACCTCAGCAAGATAACCTATCTGGCACATGGCAATGCGGGCGATTTTAGTTACAGAAACGGAGAAGAGGAGATTATCTATGCCTTTGATACCGACAACTGGCTGCAGATACTGGATTATAAGAACGGCAAAACGCGGCTTACTTTCCCAACAATAAATGAGCTTTATTATGGTAAACCAATATCTACCACTGACGGCAAGTATTTAGTTAATTTTGGCAACTTTACCTTGTTCAGGTTTGATACGGAACTGTTCACAGTAAAAGGCCAGATTAATAAAACCGCAATCAAGACCGCTTTTGTTAGATAAGGCCTGGATACAAACCTGTCATAAAAAAGCCCTTAAATTTAATTTAAGGGCTTTACAATAATGGGTGGAGAATATCGGATTTGAAATTTCCTCAATTGCGTTCCTTAAACGCTGTTTTTGATACTTTAGAAGCGGTTTTTTATTCGTCATTTTGGGTAATTTGGCTGAGTTTTGGCTGAGTTTTCAATCAATTATCTAAAATAAAGTTAAACAAAAAACATCGTTCAAACCACTTTTAAGCCATATTATATATCTATAAAGTGATGAATGCATTATTATCCACAAATAAAAACCAATAAAAAACGTGAATTTCGCCAGAATTTGCTCGTTTTTACACCCTTTTTCCAACTAAATAAACAATCTATTTTACTGAGATATTCAAGTTTACTGGCTGAGTTTAATTTTCTTCTTTGGATAAAATACTTGTACAGATGTATGTGCAATATTTTCTCAAAATCTACTTAATGAATTAAGCTATCGACATACTTAATTGATGTTTATTGATATCAGATTGTAATATAAAGATGGTGACTATCAAACAACCTATATATCAAAAACAAATCAAGGCAAATTGTTGAATATGGGTATTTTTTTCTGATAGTTTTTTCTAAAAAAAGGGGGAGAATTTTTCAATTCTCCCCCCGAGTGGAGCCGAAGGGAGTCGAACCCTTGTCCAGTTGTGAGATAAATTATACCTTCT
>CBFGNP010000119.1:0-8773 GCA_965650095.1 uncultured Pedobacter sp.
CGACTTTATGTTTATTGAGGGCGTCGCGACAGTCCGTGGAATGGCTTTATTTTTAGCTTTAGGCACCGTTTTTAAAGTACGCTCAGTTTGAGATAAGGCTTCACTTTTGTCTTTTTCCGCAGGTTTCTTTTCCGGTCGCTTCGCGTTACCGGATGTGTCCTGCCGCACATTCACGGCTATTGAGAAATTTCTCAGTTTAGCCGCGTAGGCACCGTTAGTACAACCGATAATCAGTATTGTGAAAAAAGAAATTAGATAGTATCTCATTATCAGTAAAATTTGGGGACCATTTCAGCTCCCCAAATTTAGAATTTAAAGTAATCAAAGTTTAATTCCGGTAGCGGTTTTTACGCTGGTATTGATTGACCTCGGCTTAACATTAACATCAGTGACAGCTTTTACATCCGTTTTTACATCAGATGAAATTGATTTGACACTGGAATTAAGGCGGTTACCAACTTTGCCTGCTTTTTTTACAACACCATTCCCCTGGTTTTTAACCGTAGTGATGCTTCCAGCAATGATACCTTTTGTTTCAGCATTTACATTTGATTGTGCTGCGGTACCTATCTCTGCGCCATTTGAGTTGCCGTTAGCTGTTGCACCGGTTGCTAATACGCTGCTTGTTGAGGCCTCAGCGCCAGAAGTTTTTGCGGCGATAGTCTCTTTTGTTTCATTGAGCTTCTGCTTTGTCATATTGTTCTTCGCTTCGGCTTTTGACTTCAAATCCCGTACATTTGAAGTCATCTCGGCGTTAGCAGATTGTGAACTTTTTACGTTCTTGTTGTTCAATAGAACTTCCTCATTGCTCTTTGCTTTAAAGGAAACTTGTTTCGCTTTCTGTTGGGCCATCACTCCGGTAAACACCATTACCGAGAGGGCCATTGTTACTATTTTTTTCATATTTAATGTTTTATAGTACCAAAACTAATTCGCGAATATGAAAATAAAATGAAACAGATTCACTGTTAAACTTAAATGGTAAAAGCACCGTTAAACGAATTGAATACGACAACAAGGGCAAGCTCATTCGCGATACTCAATTCTTAAATGAAATTAAGTACCTGCAAATGGATTATCATCTGGAATATTACTAAAATCCCCACATGCTGAGAGCTTGTCTGACGAGACTTTCCGACATCCGGGACTTTTATCTTGCTTTTATTGTGATGTTATGCGACTATTGATTTGGAGTTTTACTCAGATCCATAACTTCTGACCAGATTTTAAGTCGAGCTGTTACAGGTATGGTGAATGTATCTAACAGTTTAACATCATTCATATTTTCACTTATGCGTTGCTTCCGAACTTTCGCATAATGCTGTGTTGTCATGATAAATTTATGCCCTAACATTCAATACTCTAAAAACTTTATAACCACCGTTAAAATAAAGGATGTTTTTGTCTTTTATTAAAAAGATTGTTTTAACTTTGCTGTGTAAAAGGAACAAAATGTTTTCAAAGACCTGTGAATATGCCATCCGTGCCATGATCTTCATAGCACTCAAGTCTAAAGGCGGCAAAAAGATGGGTATCAAAAAGCAATGTTCGAAAACGCACCCCTGCCCTATTCACCATGAATTTAAAACCGTAAGGAAAGGCCTGCAGCAAAGCTCGAAAACACCAAACTCGGCGAGTTTACCGAAGAGCTGGATAAAAGCCTGCCCTTCTTGAAACGATAAAGTTTTTTTGAGTAAATAAAAGATAAAAAGGTATTAATATCCACAGCATGAGATCAAGCACTTTCCTAAAAGCACTTCCCCTTCTGGTTTCGGCCTTTGTGCTGAAATCACTTCCTGTCACCGCCCAGGAAATGACTCCATCAGACTTTTCCTTTGGCTCGACGGAAATCATTATATGGGCACTATTTGTGTTACTCCTTGGAGTGTTTTTCGCCGCGCTGGTGCTGAAGCAAAGAGTAAATAGCATCCGGGACAGCTACAAAAAGAAAACAGCGGAGGAACAAAAGCGTCTTCTTAAAGAACATGCGAACAAGCTGAATAGTAAGCAGATCGGTAAACTCATAGGCTATAAAGAGCGCGGCAAAACCAATACAGGACTACTTTTGCTGTTCACTACTGCATTGTCTGTTGTGCCGGGCGGGCAGCTTATGGCGCAAAGCACGGACAAACCCAATACAAATGCATTGCTTAATGAAACAGGCATTATCATTACCCTGTTTTTGTTGGCAATACCGATACTGGCGGGTGTCATTTTACTGATCGTAAAAGTGTCCCATGTACTGAACCAGGCTAAAAACACCCAGAACCTGGAGGAAGCCGAAAAACTGGCTGCTTACCTGCGCTCCCTGCCGGAAGAAGATGTCAGTACAGCACTCAAAAGGCGCAAGGCGGCCTTGGATTACCATCTCAGCCACAAGGAATTATCCGGAAGCCAACCGGCAGAAGACGAAAAAGGGCTGCTCCAGATCAATGGCCATACCGGCTTGCCTATTGTTGCCGTGAAAAAGAAAGCATTGCAACGTCCGGGTATTGATCCTGCATTATCACGCCTCATCCTGTGGTATTTGGGTTGCGCTACCTTCTGGCTGCTGTTTGGAACGACCATCGGAGAATATCTCGGGATTAAATTCGTAGCCCCGGATGCAGACCACGTAAGCTGGCTCAGCTTTGGGCGCCTGCGCCCGGTCCACACTAATGCTGTATTCTGGGGCTGGGCATCGCTCGGTATGTTAGGACTGGGATATTACGTTGTGCCGCGTGTCAGCAATACAAAGCTGGCTAACATGAAATACGGCTGGTATGCACTCTGGCTGATCAATGCAGCTGTTGTCCTGGGCACTATCTGCCTTATGGCGGGTGTCAACAATGGCGGGGGGGAATACCGGGAATATATCTGGCCGGTCATGCTTATGTTTGCCATCGGTATTGTACTGACCCTCATCAACTTTTTGCAGACTATTGCCCGACGCACCACCAAGGAAATCTATATCTCCAACTGGTATATCATTGCAGCGATCATTTTTGCTATTGTGATCACGGTCGTTGCCTACGTCCCTTACTGGCAAAATGGCCTTGGAGAAACGATCATACAAGGCTACTATATGCACCAGGGCGTAGGTATGTGGTTCATGCTTTTTACGCTCGGCATCGTCTATTATTTCCTGCCCCAGCAACTAAATAAGCCCATCTATTCTTATAGCCTCGGCATCCTCGCCTTCTGGACGCAGATCCTTTTCTATACCCTGATTGGAACACATCACTTCGTATTCAGCTCTATCCCCTGGTGGCTGCAAACAGTAGCTATTGTCGGCAGTGCAGGAATGGCTATCCCGGTTATCGCCGGCACCACCAATTTTATAATGACCTTTAAAGGGGCATGGTATAAGATCAAGGACAGCTATACACTTCCGTTCTTCCTGGTTGGCATCATCTTTTATTTTACAGGTTCTATGCAGGGGACGGCAGAAGCCTTCCGCAGCACCAACCTGATCTGGCATTTTACGGATTTTACTGTGGCCCACTCGCACCTGACTATGTACGGTATTATTTGCTTCTTACTCTGGGCAGGCACCTATGCGATTGTACCACGAATAACCGGAAGGGAAGCCCCGCAGATCACCATTGGTGCGCACTTTTGGCTGGCACTCATCGGGCTGATGTTTTATACCATCCCCCTCATGTACGGCAGTACGATGAAAGGTTTGCTATGGATGGAAGGAAAGCCCTTTATTGATAGTGTCGTACTGATGGCTCCCTACTGGTTATGGAGGGCTATTGGCGGCAGCCTGATGTGGCTCTCGCACCTGTTCTTTGCCTATAACATGTATAAGATGATGGCAGGCAGGTATATCGTAGATGTACGGGAAACTGCTATCGAAAAACTTGATGAAATACCACCCAAACGATTGCATAAACATTATTCGCACAACAATGGATTTTTTTGATAACCATAAAAAGCTCTTTGGTACTGCCACAATCTTTTTTGTAGGCCTTACCATCCTGGTAGCTGTTATACCAGCGGTCCGTAACCAGGATAATAATCAGCCATTGCCCGGGGCAGTGGAACTAAGTGCGGCTGCCATAAAAGGCAAAGCATTGTTTATTGCAAACGGGTGTGTGGCCTGCCACACACAACAGGTCAGGAACATAGACATGGATAAGATGTGGGGATCGCGCCCAAGCCTTGCTGCCGATTACGCCGATAACCACCGTACCGATATCTGGCGTAACACCGCTACCCTGATGGGGACGGAGCGCACAGGACCCGACCTGACAGACATCGGCAGCAGGCAGCCCAGTAAGGACTGGAACCTGGTGCACTTATATAATCCCCGTATTGTGGTCAAGGAATCTATTATGCCTGCCTATCCCTGGCTGTTTACCATTAAGAAACAACCGTCCAAATCGGATGTCGTTGTCAATGTGCCTGCAGCGTACCTGGCGGGCCGTGAAGGAAAGATAGTGGCAACAAAAGATGCGATGTACCTGATCGCATACCTGCAATCCCTCAAACAAACAAAGTTGCCGGATGGCACTGCCGCCCCAGCGTTCCTGTACAAAAAAGCGGAGAAAAAAGTAGCCGGCATTGAAGCGGCTGCGCCGGATGGCAAAGCATTATATACTGCGAATTGTCAAAGCTGCCACCAGCCCAATGGTGAAGGCTTGCCCGGTGCTTTCCCTCCTCTGAAAGGTAGCTCTGTAGTTACCGGTGATAACCTGGAGCTGTATGTCGACATTATCATGAACGGGTACGATGCGAGAGCAGAATACGGGGTAATGGCGCCGGTAGGCACCAACATGGAATGGACGGAACAGGAAGTTGCCGCTGTGATCAATTACGAACGGTCAAGCTGGGGCAATAACGGTAAGAAGGTAACGCCGGAAGAAATAAAGAAGATAATCGAATTTGTAAAACTTAAAGCTGCGAAATAATGAGAAAGCTCTTTTTTACCCTGCTCCTGCTGTGCAATAGCCTATGGGTGCTGGCTTGCCCGGTCTGTGAACGCAACCAGCCAAAAATTTTGAGGGGGCTGACACATGGCGCCGGGCCTGAAGGTAAATGGGATTACGTGATCGTCTGGGTAACAGCAGCCATAGTCCTGCTTACATTGTTTTTCTCAGTCAAATGGCTGATACGGCCGGGGGAAAAGTCTGAGCGCCATATTAAACGTTTCATTTTAAACCTCGAGTAAGATGAGTGAGAAAAGCACCATATTCATTTTTATAGACGATGACACCAAACCTGTTGCAGAGGTGCAGTCACCGGTCAGCTTTGAGCTGGATACCCGCAAGCTTATAGATGGCGACCATGTGCTCAGGATCGTCAGCAAAGATCCGACCGGCAAGGAAGGCATTCGTAAAATTCCGTTTGTCGTTCGCAACGGGCCTGCCATCGCTATAGAGGGAATCAGGGAAAACTCCATAGTGGACGGTGTGCTGCCCCTGATGATCAACGCCTATGGCAAGGGGGACCAGAAATCATTCCTCATTGAAGGCAGCGAGACGCCACAGAGTATCCCCTGGTGGGTCTGGATTTTGATCATCGGCTTCGCGGGATGGGCATTGTACTACGCGTTTAGTTATCTATCAATAACACAATAGCAAGTTATGGAAAGCAAGAGAGATATAACGACGATGGATGATATCCGGCTCCTGGTCGATACCTTCTATGAAAGGATCAGGGTGGACCTGTTACTGGGCGGGATTTTTAACGGGGTCATTAAAGACCGTTGGCCGGAGCACCTGGAAAAAATGTACCGTTTCTGGCAGACGGTGCTCCTGGGCGAGCATACTTATTATGGCAGTCCTTTCCCGCCGCATGCACAGCTACCGGTGGAACAAAAACATTTTGAGGCCTGGTTGACGCTATGGTATGAAACAATTGACAATCATTTTATCGGAGAGAAAGCAGATGAAGCTAAGTGGCGCGGTGATAAAATGGCTGTCATGTTTCTCTCCAAGATAGAATTTTACCGCAACAACCCTGCAACACCACTGTTATGAATATAGTCAGGCATTATCTCGATAGCAAGGGAGAGAATAAAGCAGCTACAGGCGGCTCTGCATGGAAGAAATACCTGCACCCCCGATTCCAGCAAAGGAAGTTTTTCCCGGCCTTATGGACGGATGAAGAGGTAAATTCGTTGGGTTCGGAACAAGGACTCCATTCTCCGTCGCCATTATTACAGAAACCACTAAAAATTGAAACGAAATGAATATCACAAAAGAAAGTATTATCGGCACAGTAGTAACAGAAGATTACCGTACTGCAGCCATATTTGAACAACAAGGTATAGACTTCTGCTGTAACGGCAACCGTACCATCGAAACAGCCTGCAATGAACAGGCCATAGACTCCGGAAGGCTCATCAGTAACCTGGAAATGGTGTTAACTGCGCCCATCCGCAAGGACGGGGCGGTAAGTGACTATAAATCCTGGCCATTAGACCTGCTGGCTGATTTTATTGAGAAGAGGCACCACAGGTACGTGGCTGCAGAGATACCGGTTATCCAGTCATTCCTTGAAAAGATCATCAGGGCCCACGGGGAGCGGCACCCTGAGCTTACGGAAATAAAAAAACTCTTCGACGCGACAGCCGGGGAACTGACCACACACATGAAGAAGGAAGAATTGATGCTTTTCCCTTTTATCCGCAAAATGGTACAGGCAAAGCAGGCAGGCAATAACGACGTGGCGGCACCCTTTGGCACGATACAAAACCCTATACGGGTGATGATGCATGAACATGATACGGAAGGTGACCGGCTGCGCAGGATAAAGGAACTTAGCAATCAGTATACTGTTCCGGCTGACGGCTGTAATACGTACCGGGCTGCTTACTTTAGCATGCGGGCATTCGAAGATGACCTGCACCTGCATATCCACCTGGAGAATAATATCCTGTTCCCTAAATCTATAGAACTGGAGCAATCCTTCAATTAGCAGTCAGTAGTAAATTTAATTTATCTATAAAACATTTTACGATGAACAACAACAAGCAGCTACGACACGCATTGCAAAAATGTTCGTCAATGAGGCATTCTCGAGGCTATCCGTGAATGAGCCTGTTGTTACTTTGTTTGAAAGCAGGTTTAAATACAATGAGATCATACTGACCGAAGAAAAAACAGCCGGCTATATGCAATGTTAGCCGTTTAAAACTTAAATACAATGGAACATAAATTAAAGATCATTTCAGTTTCCCCGGTAACCCATGATGTCCACCGGATACAGCTGGAAAAACCAGGAGGCTACAGCTTTACACCTGGCCAGGCAACAGAAGTAGCCATCAATAAGGACGGCTGGATAAATGAAAAAAGGCCCTTTACATTTACATGCCTCAATGACGACCCATACCTCGAATTTACCATCAAGAGCTATCCGGACCATGAGGGCGTGACCAAACAAATAGGTTTACTAAAAGCAGGCGATGAGTTGATCATTGATGAGCCCTGGGGAGCAATTGAATATAAAGGTCCGGGCTACTTCATTGCGGGCGGGGCGGGTATCACTCCCTTTATTGCTATCCTTCGCCAGCTTTATAAAGAAGGCCGCGCCGCCGGCAATAAACTGTTCTTCTCTAATAAAACTTCACATGATATTATTTATGAAGAAGAACTGAAAACAATCCTGGGCGACAATGCCATCTTTATCGTAACGGACGATTCCGAAGGCCCATACCTGCACGATTTTATAGATGGTCCCTTTATTGACATCCACGTAAGCAGCTACGATAAGCAGTTCTATATTTGCGGCCCGGATGCTATGGTAAAGAGTATTTCGGATATTGTTACTGCAAAAGGTGCAGATCCTACGGCAGTGACCTTTGAAAAATGACCTTTGACTGTAGCTCCTTTGCCCTGAACGCGCTCCGGCTATTGTGATTTATAAAAAGGTATGAATATTCACCGTTTAATTTCTTCGGAAATCCGTGGGGCGCGAATGGGTAAATTCCTGAAATGTATCACTAAATGAACTAAGTGTTATATATCCGACTGCATATGCAATTTCACCGATCGGCTTTTGTGTCTTCAGGATCAGTTCAATTGCCTTGATCATGCGAAGCGTTTTCAGGAACTGCAGAAAGGAAATTTGCAGTGTGGCTTGAAAGAGCCGTGACATGGAACGTTCGCTGATATTAAAACGACTGCTTACGTTTTTTACTGTAAGGCGTTCAGCCATATTTTTTTCCAGATATTTTATGATCTTCTGCATTTGCTCATTATCCGTTGTCGGCAGTATTATGGGCAGTGCTTTGTTATTAAGCTCCGGCAAGATTTTTTTAAGGGCAATCAGGAATTCAAAATTCTCATCTTTACTATTAACGTGTCTGCCGTCCCATTTTTCGGTATAATTGATCATCTGAATCAGTAGCTCACTTGCCGGATAAATACCAAGCTTGGAATAAAAAGGGTCCGTCGTATCATCATGGGCATAGAAATACAGGGATCGCAGTACTGTTGCCGAATAACCGATACGCAAAATATGCCTTAGCCCTTGCGGTACCCAGAAAAAATGTCTAGCCGGTATCACATAAGTGCGGTAGTCAATCGTGATATAAGCAATCCCACCCTCGACATAGCTTAGCTGACCTTTTGTATGGGCATGAAGCGGTATTAGCTTTTCAGATTTTTCGTGCATTACGAACACACTCTTTTTCTCTGTATCAATTTCCGGTAAGGAGGCAATTAATCCCATAGTCTTTTATGAAGCAAATAATGTTGCTTATACTACAAAGATAAATAAATTGGCTGGAATGGTGATAAGATTGACGCATTTAGGGAAATGAGACATAGAACAGTTTTATAAT
>CBFGNP010000120.1:0-8766 GCA_965650095.1 uncultured Pedobacter sp.
ACCACCGTGATGCCTTTATCCTTTAAAAAGCCCGTCCAGATAGCCGGATTACCCGCTGAAGTAAATACAATGCGTACGCCTTCATCGGCAATCAGCTGCATAATTTCCTGTACATTGGGATAAAGCAACGGTACATTCACCGCAAAAGCGCCAACGGTGGCTGCTTTACATTTCCTGATGTGCTCCCGTAAAACTTCCGGATACATGGATCCGGCACCAATAATACCTAAGCCCCCTGCATTTGCAACCGCCGAAGCCAGGCGCCAGCCACTGCACCAAACCATTCCGGCCTGTATAACCGGATATTTTATCCCAAATAATTCTGTAATCCGATTCCCCATATCTATTAAAAAATACGTTTTACAGCATTTCCAAAAATTACTTTCCCATCTTCTTCTGTAAAGTCAACAAGGTTTATGCCGGGTTGTTTATCCTTTTCAAAACTGCCGAACTGCGCTTCGATCCCCAAAAATTCTGCGCCATTGAATGTAGCCCATTTTATTAACTCTTCAGCGGGAACGTCAAAACGTTTCTGCAATAAGTTCATTTCTGAAAGAATACTCAACCGCTCGTTACTGGCAAGGCTGTCTGTTCCCAATGTAATCCTTAATCCTGCCGCCCTAAGCATATTTACATCAGGCAGCATATTTTCAATATATAGATTTGCGTGTGGACAAAGGCACCAATACAAATTGGGATGAATTTCAGTCGCATAAGCTACATCCGCTGTCGAGGTGTAGGTATTGTGAACGAGTAAGGTTTTCAAAGAGCGCGATAAAAGTGGCAGATAACTTTGCAACGAAGTTTTGCCAGAGGGTTGATAAAATGTGATGTCTTGTCCCAGAAAGTCAAAAAGAGATAAAAAGCTCCCTGTTTTCTGTTCAAAGAAAGCATTTTCATCTGCAGTTTCCTGGTTATGGATACTCAGGGGCCCATCCTGAGAACCTGCATATTCAGCCAGTTCATCAAACAATTCAGCAGACACCGAGTAAGGTGCGTGGGGAACTATAGAAACCGGCAATGGTTCAAGTTCAGCCTTAAATTGCCTTGCCCTTTCCATTGCTTCAGCGGCTACATCGGGCTTAAAGCCCATGATCTCCAAGAAGGTGAAATAGTAAAGAGGAGAATTGGCCTTTAAAGACTTTGAGATTAACCGATTAGAAATGTCTCCAACAGCCACAATCCCATTCTCATACATTTCAATATCAGCCTTCAACATGGCTACGTTCAACTCATATTCATCAGAAGTCCGCAACTTGATCACCGATTTTACAAATTCAGACAAACCGGTATGTTGTGGGATCTTGCCCCTGAGGTTGGACAATTCAAGATGACAATGCGTGTTTATAAAACCTGGAACCAGTAATCCCTCATAATAGGTAATGTCAAGGATTCGTCTTTCGTTCGCTTCCTGCGCGGTGTAAACACCGCTGATCATCCCTTTTGAATCAACTGCAAGCACCCCGTTCTTTATAGGCGCACCCGAGACGGGATATATATACGCTGCTGAAATATGAGAAATCATATGCAAAGAAAAGATTTTTCCATCTAAAAACTACTATGCCCCGTCTTCTCCCATCGCTAATATTACTTTTGTCATTTGATCTCTTATCTTTGGATGAAGAATAAGCTATGAATCGAATAGACAGACTTTTTGGAATACTTTTACTGCTCCAGACCAAAAAATATCTCTCTGCAGATAAAATTGCTGATCAGTTCCAGATCAGTACCCGGACGGTATACCGGGATATCAAAGCGTTACTAGAGCAGGGTGTCCCTATCAGTTTCGAACAGCCAAAGGGTTATTATATCGTACAGGGATATTTTCTGCCCCCTGTTTCTTTTTCTTCGGATGAAGCGAATGCCCTGTTAATTATGGAAAGGCTGGTGTCGCGCTTCGCTGATAAATCTATTTTTACCAATTATACTTCTGCACTTAATAAGGTAAAGGCTGTATTAAAGCACTCCCAAAAAGAGAAACTGGAACTGCTGAATGAAAGCATAAAGTTTCAGCTCCACCACGAATTGCTGAATGATGAGTTCGATCACCTGGCCGACCTGCAAAATGCCATCTCGGGTCAATGTATGATCGAGATCGACTATCAGAATAACAATAAAGAAAGCAGCAAGCGTAAAGTTGAAGCGATCGGCTTGATATTTTATGCCTTCAACTGGCACCTGATTGCCTGGTGCCACCTGCGCAAAGAATATCGTGACTTCAGGGTTTCCCGCATTGTAAACGTCCGAAACCTTAATGTCCCATTTACCAAAGCAGATCATATGCCTGTCAGCGAATACATGAAGCTTTTGCCGGTTAATTATTAAATGATAAAAACAGACTGACATAGGGTTGTCAGTGCTCCCTCTTTTCTTTGTGTTGTTAATCTTAAAATCATTAAAAACACAATATTATGAACAGAATTAAAATGTTTTTGAAAGAACTGGACGAAGCCGCAATAACCACACGAAAAATGCTGGAAAGGATCCCGACGGACAAATTTGATTGGCAACCACACCCAAAAAGCATGACCGTTAAAAGACTGGCCACGCATATTGCCGAGCTGCCATCATGGATCTCGATGACCCTGACTACCGATGAACTTGATTTTGCAAACAATCCTTATGCTCCTGTAGACGTAAAAAACACCGAAGAACTGTTGGCTTATTTTGAACGGTCGTTGGAGGACGGGCGCAGCCACCTTACAGATCAGTATGAAAATGTCCTGGATAAAGGATGGACCTTAAGGAACGGACAGCAGGTCTACAGTGTGGAACCAAAAGCAGATGTGATCCGCATGAGCCTAAACCAAACTGTTCATCACCGGGCACAGCTGGGCGTGTTCCTCCGACTCTTAAATATTCCAATACCGGGAAGTTTTGGTCCAAGTGCCGATGAAATGGATTTTTAAAATACATATTTTGGTAGTTTATATGGGTATAAATTGATTTCTTTGTAAAGAATTTCAATTTATACCCATACCATGTCTGATTCTACCACCCGGTTAAATAAATACATTAGTGAAAGCGGCTTATGCTCAAGAAGAGCTGCCGACAGATATATTGAGCAAGGAAATGTATTTATCAATGGCAAAAAAGCCAAAGTAGGTGACAAGGTGCTTTTCGGTGACATGGTTACTGTCAATGGTCAGACCATAGAACCGAAAGCGGTAGAAAACTCTGTTTTAATTGCCTATAACAAGCCTGTTGGCATTACCAGTACCACTGAAGCAGGCGTTAAGGGAAATATTGTTGATCATGTAAACCATAGCGAACGGGTATTTCCCATCGGACGTTTGGATAAAGACTCGCAGGGATTGATCTTTCTGACCAACAATGGCGACCTCGTAAACAAGATCCTCCGGGCGGGGAATAACCACGAAAAAGAATACCTGGTAACCGTAAACAAACCTGTTACTGACTCATTTTTAGCCGGTATGGCCAAGGGTGTACCTGTGTTGGGGGTAATGACAAAAAAATGCAAGGTACAACAAGAGAGTACTTTTGTATTCAGGATCATACTGATCCAGGGACTAAACCGGCAGATCAGAAGAATGTGTGAGCATTTTGGATTTGAGGTCACCAAGCTGGAAAGGGTGCGCATCATGAACATCAGTCTGAAGGGAATCCCTGTGGGCGAATGGCGTGAACTGACACCTGAGGAACAGACTGAAATATTTAACCTGGTGGCGAAGTCAAGTGCTTTGGAAGCTGCTTCCGCTCCAAAACGTGCAAATAAGAAATCTAAGGTACAGGCTGAAGAAGATCTTTCGAAAAATGTGACTCCTGGAAGAGTTGCAGGGAGGCTTACAGGTCCAAAAACATCCGGAAGAGGTCCTGCTAAAGGAGCTGCAGGTAAGAAGCCTGGAGCAAGAACCTCCGCTTCAGTAAGCAGGGAAGATCGTCCGGCTGGCGGTAAAGGCAAATCATTTGGTAAGGCTCCCGCAGCCAAACCTAAGGGAGGTGCAGCAGGAAATGATTGGTTTAAAGCCGGAGGCCCGAGCAAGAGGCCTGTTAAACCAGGCAATGGAAGATCCGGTGCTCCGGGTGCCAAAATCAAGAGTCCGAAACGATGAACGACTATAGCTTTACCAGACAATTACAATCCATATTGCAAAATTTGGTAACTTTGCACCAATGCCTGCTACAAAAATAGATATCCGTTCGTTGGATCTTACCCAACTTCAACAACACTTTACCGGGATGAAAGAGCCTGCCTATAGGGCAAAACAGGTTTATCAGTGGCTTTGGGAAAAATCGGCGCGTTCATTTGCTGAGATGAGTAACCTTTCTAAAGACCTTAGAAATAAATTAAATGAGCATTATGCCATCAATTTTGTCGAGGTAAACAATTCGCAATTCAGCAACGACCATACAATCAAAAATGCTTTTAGATTATTTGATGGAAATATTGTAGAAGGTGTTTTGATTCCCATGGATGATCGTATGACCGCCTGCGTAAGCTCGCAGGTTGGCTGCAGCTTAACTTGTAAGTTCTGTGCAACGGGTTATATGGACCGCAAACGGAACCTAAATGCGGACGAGATCTATGACCAGGTGGTGCTTATCGACCAGCAGGCAAAAAAAAATTACAACGCCCCACTTACCAATATTGTTTACATGGGCATGGGCGAACCGCTGCTGAATTACGCCAATGTGATGAAGTCTATCGAGCGGATCACAGCACCGGATGGTTTAAATATGTCCTACAAGCGTATAACGGTTTCCACTGCTGGCATATCAAAGATGATTAAAAAGCTGGCAGATGACGGTGCCAAGTTTAACCTCGCCTTGTCGCTTCATGCTGCAAATGACCAGAAGCGGAATGAGATCATGCCTATCAACGAACACAATTCATTGAAGGCGCTTGCTGAATCCTTAAAGTACTATTTTGCAAAGACCAAAAACCCGGTAACTTACGAATATATTGTTTTCAATAACTTCAACGATGAGATTGAGGATGCCATGGAACTGGCAAAATTCTGTAAGCATGTGCCCTGCAAGGTAAATCTAATTGAATATAACCCGATACAGTTTGCCGACTTCATTAATGCAGAAGGTGACAAGATCGATGCTTTCTCTAATTATCTGAAGCACCAGGGGATCACCACGAATATCAGACGCAGCCGTGGTAAGGACATTGATGCAGCCTGCGGCCAATTAGCCGTGAAGGAGCAAAAATAAATAATTTACCTATGTCAAGCTAAAACGCATTAGATTGACAACATGAATCTATTCCAACGCATTTTAAAAGACCTGACGGGCCTTTTGTTCCCTGATCTTTGCTGCGGATGCGGAACTTACTTATACAAGGGAGAAACGCAGCTCTGCACAAAATGTATCTATAAACTTCCTTATACCGACCATCATCTCCATTTAGAAAACCGGGCAGCCCGGCAGCTATGGGGTCGCCTGCCCTGCAATGCGGTGATGTCCCTGTTTTATTTTAAAAAGGGCGCACGCGTACAAAATATCATCCATCATTTAAAATACAAAGGGCGTATGGACCTGGGGATAAAATTAGGCGGTATGATCGCCGAAAAACTGCTGATGAACATTACTTATACAGACATTGATCTGATCATTCCTGTACCACTGCACCGTAACAGGGAAAGGCAGAGAGGCTACAATCAAAGCCTCTGCATTGCAAAAGGAATCTCAGCCACATTGAATTTACCACTGAACGCTGTTAGCCTGTTGCGTAAAAAAGCTACGGGCAGCCAGACCAAAAAAGGACGGTATAAGCGTTTTGAAAATATGAAGGGCGTTTTTTTAACTGCCAGTACCGCAGCACTGAAAGGCAAGCACATTTTGCTGGTGGATGATGTGATGACTACAGGCGCTACATTAGAAGCATGTGGCATCGCGCTGTTTGGAGCAGGGATTGAAAAACTAAGTATAGCCACTGTGGCCTTTGCTGAATAAATTTTCGAGTACGGCATCGGGGCATATACGCTAAAAGAAAATTTCTAAAACAAATCTGCCATAACATGGTTTATGTGTGGAGAGCGTTAATTTAGATGGTAAGGGCCGATGTTTCCTACAAAGGATATCGGCCCATTACTTTTCAGACGCTTCAGCGACGCTTCTCCATTCCTTAAAGGGAATTTAAGCGGATCACAGCCCAACTTTAAAAAAAGCAAAAAAATTCACCTTGATATTTGCCAATTCAAAAATAATTTACACCTTTGTGGCGAGAGCGTTAATTTTAAGGGTCGATACACTCATTCTTTGAGTTGTCGGCCCTTTATCTTTTAGCCTACTCGGGTCATTTATACAAATGAAGGAACAGCAGATCCCTGATTTCTTCCGGCTTGAATGGCTTTAAAATATGTCCGTTCATTCCTGATTCCTTAAATTTACTGTATTCATTGTGCAGTGTAGATGCCGTTAGCGCAATGATTGGAATGTTCTTAAAATAATCGCCAGGAATAGCCCTGATCATACGCGTAGCTTCAAAGCCGTCAATCCCCGGCATTTTGATGTCCATAAAGACGAGATTGTACGCATGTTGCTGAACCTTCTCGACGGCCTCTTCCCCACTGAAAGCGGTATCTATCTTGACTCCAAACTTATCGAGTATCCTTTTGGCAATTAATATATTAATCTCGTTGTCATCTACGACCAATATATGCTTACCGCCAAATGTAACAAGCGGTGAACCCGGTGCAGCCATTGAAGAGACGGCGGATGCGGTTGAAAATTTAAGGATAAATGAAAAACAGGTCCCCTCCCCCTCAGTACTCTGAACCTCAATATCGGAGTTATATAGCTGTAACAATTTTTTTGTAATGGCTAAACCGAGTCCTGTCCCTCCATATTTTCTTGAAATATCTGTTTTGGCCTGTGTAAAGGTCTCGAAAATATAGCTCAACTTATCTTTTGGGATGCCAATTCCGTTATCAGCAACCTCAAACTGAATCTCTGCATCTTCTCCCTGCATAGCGTTCAATCTTAACTTAAGGGTAATGTTACCATTGTCCGTAAATTTAATGGCATTTCCCAACAAATTCATGAGGATCTGATAAAGCCTGGTTTTGTCGCCAATTACAAGCGCTGGAATCCCATCATCGTACAACAAAGCGAGGGTATTCCCTTTCCTTGCCGCATTTATATTTAAAGAAGTAACGATATCTGTAACCAGGGCTTTTAGACTGAATGGTATCGGCTCAAGCTGCAGATTACCTGTTTCTATTTTTGTAAAATCAAGGATATCATTAATGATGTTAAGCAGGTTTTCTCCAGAGAACTTTAGAATCTTAAGGTCTTCGATCTGAGACGGCTTAGGATCGTTGTCCATTAGCAAATGGGTCATCCCTAATACCGCATTAAGCGGAGTTCTGATCTCGTGGCTCATCACTGAAAGGAACATCTCCTTAGCTTCGCTAAGCTGCAGGGCCTGTTCTTTTGCTTCTACCATTTCGCATTCTATCTGCTTGCGCTGGGTAATATCTGTAATCAGGTCGATCTGTCGTTCAAGCTTACCTTTACCATCTATAACCGGGGTATTAGAGATGGACAGCCACACCGTTGTTCCGTCTTTTTTCTGAGCTTGAACTTCAATAGAATAGGGTTCTTTATTCTTTGATTTCTTTCTGGCCTCAAGGATCAGCAGCTTTTGGGCAGTGTTATTCTCAGCAGAAAGAACGTCGCCCAATTTCTTCCCCTGAAGTTCAGTCAGCGTATAACCTGTAAGTTTTTCAAGAGACTGGTTTACCCATGTGGTATTGCATTCCCGGTCAGAGATATTTACCCCGGTATTGGTTTCGCTGGCTACCAGCGACAATACCTGGAGTTCTTCCTCAGCACTTTTTTTCTCTGTAATATCAATAATAATCTCTACTTCCGTTTCTACCTTTCCCTCCTCATTAAAAACCACAGTATTATATATGGAAAGCCATATCGGGCGCTTGTCTTTTCGGTAGGCAAGCAGATCAACAGTAAAGGACTGTTTCATTTTGGTGAGGTCCCTTGCCCGCGCCAGTAAATCCATATCTGTTTTAGGACCGGAGATCAAATCTCCAAGACGCTTTCCCTTCAGATCGTCGAGGTTAAATCCTGTGATTTTTTCAAAAGCATCATTAACCCAGGTTACATGATTGTTGGCGTCGTTTATAACCACCGCATTGTTGACCTTACTGGCTACGAAAGAAAGCTTCATCAGTTCATGCTCTACTTTTTTATTTTCGGTAATGTCTCTACCGTAAGCATACCAACGACCATTTTTAGCAACCATAGTCCAGCTTATCCAACGGACGACACCTGTCTTGCTTACTATCCTGAAATCGACCAGAAATTCCTTAATTCTTTCTTTAAGCCCCTTTTCTATAGTTTTTAACACGCTGTTCATGTCGTCACTATGGCAAAAGTTCCAGATATTCAGGTTCAGGGCTTCCTCTACCGTATATTCCAGGATGTTAGTGACCGCATCATTAATAAACAACAGTTTACCGTTGTTGTCGAGGATACAGTGTATTTCCGGCGATACTGCAGAGATATTTAATAGTTCTTCGAACCGTTGGGTATTCGTAAACAGTTCCTCGCTTCTTCTTTTTAAGGAGAGATGGATGATGACCTCCCTGGCCAGCGTTTCCAGCCCTTCTTTCTGATCAGCAGTGAACGTCCTTGGAACTACATCGAAAACGCAGACCGATCCCAGCTTTAAACCGTTCTCGTCGATAAGTGGAGCACCCGCATAAGACCTTAGGTAAGGTTCATTTGTAACAGATGGATGATTTTTGAATCTGCCGTCCCTAAGGGTATCAGAAA
>CBFGNP010000121.1:0-8754 GCA_965650095.1 uncultured Pedobacter sp.
TTTTTATGGAAAAATTACCATCTGAGGATGTAGAAGTAGAGGTTCCTGCACCTTTTAGTGCTACCACTGCCCCAGGCAATGATTCTTTCGTTAATGAATCTACTACTTTACCTTGAATTGTTTGCTGGGCAAAAGCACCGAGAGCAGCAAATTGGAGTAGTAAAGAGAAAACAAGTAAATTTTTCTTCATTCTTTTTGTAGTTAGTTAATAATGTTTGACGATGACATTTAAAAATATCGGCACAAAGTTAAATATTTATTATGCCTGCATTCTATTTCCAGTGTTAAATTATCGTTAATAATCAAGGTATTTTTCAACATTTAACAAGAAATTAAATATATAACTAACGGTTTACCAACCATTTGGACCAAGTCAGTAAAGGCAGGTAATTTTGAAATAAGAACATCCCATACACTTCACATACAAATCACACATTCGTACAGCCATAACAGATTTAATGAACATTTTTTTATAATTTTGGCGCGTACTAAAGTTAAATTCCTTTTAATAAAGATATGAACTACGATGTAATTGTAATAGGCAGCGGTCCGGGTGGATATGTGGCTGCGATCAGAGCTTCTCAGTTGGGTTTAAAAACTGCAGTAGTTGAACGCGAATCTTTAGGTGGAATATGCCTTAACTGGGGCTGTATACCAACCAAAGCATTGTTAAAAAGCGCTCAGGTATTTGAATATATTAACCATGCCGCTGAGTATGGCATCAAAACTGCCGAAGCTGAAGCAGATTTCGCCGCTGTGATTAAACGCAGTCGTGGTGTAGCCGATGGCATGAGCAAAGGTGTTCAGTTCTTGATGAAGAAGAACAAAATTGACGTGATCATGGGTACCGGAAAAGCCAAACCAGGTAATAAGGTTGAGGTTAAAGGGACCGATGGCACACAGAAAGAATATACCGCAAGCCACATCATACTGGCTACCGGCGGAAGATCAAGAGAATTGCCAAACCTGAAACAGGATGGCAAGAAAGTGATCGGCTACAGACAGGCAATGGTTTTACCTGAGCAGCCAAAATCTATGGTCGTAGTAGGTTCTGGCGCCATAGGTGTAGAATTTGCTTATTTCTACGCTACGCTTGGCACGAAAGTGACCGTTGTTGAATTTATGGACAATGTGGTTCCGGTTGAGGATGAGGATGTGTCTAAGCAATTGCTGCGCAGCTTCAAAAAGGTAGGCATTGAGATCATGACCTCTTCCAGTGTTGAATCAGTAGATACCAGCGGTACCGGCTGTAAAGTCCAGGTTAAAACTGCTTCTGGCATGCAGACTTTAGAATGCGATATCGTACTTTCAGCAGCAGGGGTTGTTGCCAACATCGAGAACATTGGTCTTGAGGAAACCGGGATCAAAACTGAAAAGGGTAAAGTTGTTGTAGACGAGTTTTATAACACTTCGGTCAAAGGTTATTATGCGATTGGTGATATTGTTGGCGGTCAGGCGCTTGCACACGTTGCCTCTGCCGAAGGCATCATCTGTGTAGAGAAAATTGCAGGCCACAAACCAGAGCCATTGGATTATAACAACATCCCGGGATGTACTTACTGCAGTCCGGAGATCGCTTCTGTAGGGTATACCGAAAAAGCAGCCAAGGCAGCTGGTTATGAATTAAAAATTGGCAAGTTTCCTTTCTCTGCCTCTGGTAAAGCCAGTGCCGCAGGTGCTAAAGATGGTTTCGTAAAACTGATCTTTGATGCAAAATATGGCGAGTTATTAGGCGCACATATGATCGGTGCGAACGTTACGGAAATGATTGCCGAAATTGTAGTGGCACGTAAACTGGAAACTACGGGTCATGAAATGATTAAATCGGTGCACCCGCACCCTACCATGAGCGAAGCAATTATGGAAGCTGCTGCTGATGCGTATGGTGAGGTGATTCACTTATAAAGGGATAAATTAAGTGAATCTGTTTTCGGGCGGCATTATTTCGCTGAAGAAGCGAAAAAAGCTATGCCCTCGTCCAGACACTGAATTTATTGGTCAATACTAAAAGAGGTGGTTGTTAACTACCTCTTTTTTATTTGGCTATTTTTTGGGTTGTTATCCTCGTGAATTAGACAGGATTTTGCCGGACGTACTATAGCCGCATACGCCATTATTATTTTATATTTACAGGGCTAAATTATATGGATAGCATATTTTGCAGGACTAAATTATATGGATAGCATATTTTAGACTAAATTATTTTAATAGCATATTTTACAGAACTAAATTATATTTATAGCTTAACTGAAGATCATGAATTTACATACCATAAATACCGGACTGTTTAAACTGGATGGGGGTGCTATGTTTGGGGTCGTGCCCAAATCGATATGGCAGCGCAGTAATCCCGCAGATGCCAATAATTTGTGTACCTGGGCCATGCGCTGTTTATTGATTGAAGATGGCGACAGGCTGATATTGATAGACAATGGGATTGGTGATAAGCAGGATGAGAAATTTTTAGGGCACTATTATTTGCATGGCGAAGATACGTTGGATCAGTCGCTGGCCGCAAAAGGCTTTAGCAGGGACGACGTGACGGATGTATTTTTAACGCACCTGCATTTTGATCACTGTGGGGGTTCCATTGTACGGATTGATGGCCGGCTGCGCCCTGCCTTCAAAAATGCTTTTTACTGGAGCAATGCGCAACACTGGGATTGGGCAGTGAACCCGAACGACAGGGAGAAGGCTTCGTTTTTAAGGGAGAATATTTTACCGATACAAGAAAGCGGGCAGCTCAGGTTTGTTGCCGATAAGGATGGTGTGGAATTCCATGAGGATGTCCATATCCGCTTTGCCTATGGGCATACGGATGCCATGATGCTGCCGCAAATACAGTATAAGGACAGAACTATCGTTTATATGGCTGATCTTTTGCCATCGGTTGGACATATCCCCCTGCCCTACGTGATGGCATATGATATGTTCCCTTTGCAGACGCTGAAAGAAAAAAAGGCATTTTTAGCCGAGGCTGCAGAAAGGCAATACATTCTATACCTGGAGCATGATCCTATTAATGAATGCTGCACCGTGCAGCAAACTGAAAAGGGCGTTAAACTGGACCGCTGCTTTGACCTGAGCAGTATTTAGCATGGGCAACACCTGACCTAATTTTCTGTTCGGCTTCCCGGGGCACACCATCGATTAAACAAAAAATAACACAAAGCATTTTATGTTTAACATTATTTTTTATAAATTCGGTTATAAAGTCCACCTAAATAAAACTTAAATAACAGAAATTATGGGGAAATTCGAAATCACCACGAGAACAAACGGAGAATTTCAATTCAATCTAAAAGCAGGTAACGGTCAGATTATTCTGGCAAGCGAAGGCTATTCAACCAAGGCCGCTTGTCACAATGGTATTGAATCCGTTAAAAAGAATTCGATCGATGACAGCAAATTCGAAAGAAAAACATCATCTAACGGTAAACCTTATTTCAATCTAAAGTCCGGTAATGGACAGGTAATTGGCAATAGCGAGCTCTATGAAACAGAATCAAGCCGTGAAAACGGAATTGAATCCGTAAAGAAAAATGCGCCTGATGCAGAAATTTCAGATCAGGGCTAAGACTTCCCACTGACAACAAGAGGCTGTGCCCAGCCTCTTATTTATGCTGCAACAAAATATTACATTTTGTGACATTTGAACGTATGTAATTATCAATCAAGATACAGCATTATACACCACCCTATTTCCTTATTTTACCCCGGCAAAAATAAAACACTGACAAATGCGTTTTGGAATAATTATTGCTGCATGATTAGTATACAAAATACTGCTGTAAAGTGTAACATTTTCAGGAATTTATGTGTAAAACAGCCTTTAAATTCTTACTTTTGCACGTTCAAAACAAATAACGAGTACCAAAATACATAGATGAGACAACTCAAAATCACGCAATCAATTACCAATCGCGAAAGTCAATCGTTAGACAAGTACCTTCACGAGATTGGTAAAGTGGATTTAATCACCGCGGAAGAAGAAGTAATATTAGCAAGGAAGATACGTGAAGGGGATCAGGCTGCATTAGAACGTTTAACTAAGACCAACTTGCGCTTTGTGGTTTCAGTGGCCAAGCAATATCAAAATCAAGGGTTAACTTTAGGAGATTTAATTAACGAAGGTAACCTTGGCTTAATTAAAGCAGCGAAACGCTTTGATGAAACGAAGGGTTTCAAATTTATCTCTTATGCCGTTTGGTGGATCCGTCAGTCAATTTTGCAGGCTATTGCCGAGCAAAGCAGGATTGTGCGTCTTCCTTTAAACCAGGTGGGATCTTTGAGTAAGATTAGTAAAGCGTTCTCAAAATTGGAGCAGGAATATGAGCGTGAGCCTTCTCCTGAAGAACTGGCAGATATTTTAGAAACTACCGTTGATAAGATATCGGATACTTTAAGTAATTCAGGCCGTCATGTATCTATGGATGCCCCTTTTGTTCAGGGTGAAGAAAACACCTTGCTTGATGTATTGGAAAATCATGAACCGAATACAGACAGCAGCCTGATCAACGAATCGCTTTCTGAAGAAATCAAGCGTTCGCTGTCGACTTTGACAGAACGCGAGCGGGAGATCATTGTGCTGTTCTTTGGTTTAAGTACCAACCACCCACTGTCTTTAGAAGAGATCGGCGAGAAATTCAACCTGACCCGCGAACGCGTTCGTCAGATTAAAGACAAAGCTTTACAACGTCTGCGTCATACTTCAAGAAGCAAAATATTGAAATCCTATTTAGGCTAATAAGCCTCCCTCCTTCAAGGTTGAGGGCCAGAATTATAAAGTAAAAAAGATTGGGTACTCGCTCAATCTTTTTTACTTTTGTGCCATTCTAACCAAAAATTCCTGACATGTTAAACAAGTACCAATCCGAGTTTCAAAGCTGGATTGAAAAAGAAAAGAAAGCAATTGAACTGATCAATATTGTAGGCCAGCTGTGGTTCGACAGATCAGTTGAGCTTGTATTATTCCGAAAGCCTTTATTCGATGTTGGCAGCAGCGCGATCCTGGCGCATCATCAGTATGCAAAAGAAATCAGTGGCAAAGATATTAGTATCTATACCACATTGGAGCTGGCTGCCGCCATTGTTAAGTGCAACCTTGCCCCTTCAAGAGTAGATGTAGGCCGGCTGGCCTCGGAATGGCTGGGAGACAACAGCAATTACGCTTCTATTCAGGACTTTGTGGTAAACAAACTCGGCAAACATATTGGAAAAGATAAGATCAGCTTAAAACCTGTGGATGTCGTGCTGTTTGGTTTTGGCAGAATAGGCAGGATTGCTGCACGCGAGTTAATCCTGCAGGCTGGAAAAGGCGAACAACTTCGCCTGAGGGCAATTGTAACCCGAAGTTATAGCGATGAAGAACTGATCAAAAGAGCGGAACTGCTTCGTACCGATTCTATTCACGGGCCCTTTAATGGCACCATCGTCGAAGATTTTGAGAACAGGGCCTTGATTATTAACGGACAAACTGTCCATTTTATTCAGGCGGCTTCGCGAGAATCTGTAGATTACACCACCTATGGCATTCAGGACGCACTTTTAATAGACAACACTGGGATCTATCGCGACCGCGCAGGACTGAGCCAACATCTTAAGTCGAAAGGCATTGCAAAGGTGCTGCTCACCGCTCCTGCTAAAGGTGATATCCCCAATGTAGTCGCAGGAATAAATGATACCCAGATTGATTTTGATGTGGAAACCATTTTATCGAATGCTTCCTGCACAACAAATGCGATTGTTCCTGTACTCAAGATCGTTGACGATGCTTTCGGTATAGAAAAAGGACACATAGAGACCGTACACTCTTATACCAATGACCAGAATTTACTGGACAACTATCATAAAAAGTACAGGAGGGGCCGTTCGGCCGCTTTAAACCTGGTCATTACAGAAACCGGGGCAGACAAGGCGGTAGCGAAGGTAATTCCTCACCTGGGCGGGAAGCTGACAGGCAATGCCGTACGTGTGCCTACACCAAATGTATCACTGGCGATATTGAACCTGTCTTTAAACAAGGTAACCTCCAGGGAAGAAATCGCGGAGGTCCTTAAACAAGCGTCCTTGTTTGGCGATCTGTCCGAGCAGATTGAATACTCCATATCCAATGAGCTGGTCAGCTCGGATCTGATTGGTAACAGTCATGCTGCCATCATTGATGGACCGGCAACAATTGTTTCGAGAGACAATAAGTCCGTTGTCCTGTATGCATGGTACGATAATGAGTATGGCTATACCAGGCAGGTCATACGCCTGGCCAAGAAAATGGCCGGTGTGATCCGACTCACCTACTATTAATTTCATAACAGTATATATAAAGGGGCGTCAAAATTGTTGGGGGTTATCCCAACACTTTCTGACGCCCTTCTGTAGTTCAGACCAACTGTGCTGATCGGGGACTGCCGAATCTGGCTAGAACTGAACTATTTTTGGCCTGGTCTACACAATTTCTTCGATTTTTTCCATTACGGCATCGGTAAGCAAGGGCAGGACTTCCAGCGCAGTTAAGTTTTCTTTTAACTGTGCTGGTTTCGAGGCACCCAGAATTACGGTGCTTACATGAGGGTTTTTCAGGCACCATGCCAGAGAAAGCCGGGCAAGGGGCACTTCCAGCTCGTCGGCCAGCGTTTGCAGCTGCCGGGCCTTCTGCAACTTATCCTCGTTTAATACCGCATCCTTCAACCACTCCATTCCTTTCAGTTCCAGACGTGTATCTTGTGTTTCCCGGGAGGTATACTTGCCCGACAGCAGACCAGAGGCCAGAGGCGACCAGATGGTGGTACCCAGGCCGTATTCCTGAAAGAGCAGGAGGTATTCCTTTTCCAATTTATTGCGTTCCATCAGGTTGTACTGTGGCTGTTCCATCGTGGGCCCGATCAGGTGATATTGTTTTGCGGCACGAATGGCTTCCATGATCTCCGCAGCGCTCCACTCGGATGTCCCCCAATACAGGATCTTTCCTTGCTGCAGCAGGGTATTCATGGCCCAGACGGTTTCTTCTATCGGTGTACTCTTGTCGGGCCGGTGGCAGAAGTAAAGGTCCAGGTAATCCACTTGCAATCTCGCTAATGCACCGTTGCAAGCCTCTATAACGTGTTTACGTGACAGGCCCACCCTATTGGGGCCTTTGTTTTCGGCTCCAAAATACACCTTACTGGAAACGACAAAAGATTCCCGTTCCCATTTGTGTGATTTTAATATTTTTCCCATTACAATTTCCGATTTGCCGGCGGCATAGCCTTCAGCATTGTCGAAGAAATTGACACCCGCATCATAAGCGATACCCATCAGCTCATCTGCGGTCTGATCGCTGATCTGGTTTCCGAAGGTAAGCCAGCTACCCAGCGATAATGCACTCAGCTGCAGACCGGATTTTCCTAAACGTCTGTATTCCATTTTCGATTGTTTTATGATTATAGTTATCCGCAAATTAGCGGGATTCCAATAGAACAGCAGCGCTGAAAGGAAGTTTTTACAAAAATAGGATGGTCGGTTGTCGCACAATATAATTACCTTTATATGATGATAAAGCCTGGGCAAATGAATACTTATCTGCTGATATCCCTGGGATTGCTGCTAAGCTGTGGTTCCATAAAACAAACTCCCGGCACAGAAGCCGACAGGCAGCTGCTGAGCGATGTCGAGATCCTGTCGTCGGATGCTTATGCAGGGCGTAAAACGGGTACAAAAGGCGCTGAAATGACCAGGGTTTATTTGGATAAACGGTTTAAGGCCATCGGCTTGAAATCCTTTCCACAATTGCAGAGCTATGAACAGCCATTCTCTTTTGAAAGGGGTACGGAAAAAGTTCAGGGGAAGAACATGATCGCTTTTATTCCCGGAAAAACTGATGAAGTGATGGTCATTTCGGCCCATTACGATCATCTGGGAATCATTAAAAATCAGGTTTATAATGGCGCGGACGACAATGCATCCGGCCTGGCCGCCCTTTTGAAATTAGCTGCCCATTATCAAGCCCATAAACCCAATCATACCTTAATTCTGGCTGCTTTTGATGCGGAAGAAATGGGCCTGCAGGGGGCAAAGGCTTTTGTTGCCAATCCGCCGGTAAGCATCGGACTGATCAAGCTGAATATCAATATGGATATGATCAGCCACAATGACAGAAATGAACTTTACGCCTGTGGAACTGCCAAATACCCTTCATTGAGGAAGTACTTTTATATCAGCAATCCTAAGCTGAAGGTTTTGTTTGGGCACGATGACCCTAAATCAGGGAAAGATAACTGGATCAACCAGAGCGACCATTCGGCCTTTAACGACAAAAACATTCCGTTTATTTATTTTGGTGTAGAAGACCATAAAGATTACCACCGGTCGACAGATGACTATCAGAACATCAATAAAACATTCTTTATCGATGCCAGCAATGCTATTCAGGAGATCATTACCAACATCGATAAAGAGCGCGATAGTCAGCGGCTCTTCCAGGACAAGCTAAAAATGAAAAAACAATAGCTTTTTAAAAATCTATGTCAATCAAACTGCTTAATGGAAGGTGTATGCCACTTTTGAGCAGCAGATAATTTTCTGTTACTGACCATACGGTGGTAGAAACTGTTTTGGCCCCTTGTTTGGTATTGAAGGTGATATCTGCCTTCGACTTAAACTCATTGCCCAGTCGCTGGGCTGCATTTAATTTATCTCTTAATTCTTCGGTATGATTTTGGTCTGCCGGTACGACCTGACTGATGTCGATCGCTTCTTTCTCTATTAATTCCCCTAACA
>CBFGNP010000122.1:0-8736 GCA_965650095.1 uncultured Pedobacter sp.
TGGATGTAAAACCGCAAAAAATGAAGCAGGAATTTAACCACCACAAGCTAAAGGCCCAATTTAAACTGATTTATGTTGAGGCGACTTTTGACCAGGTCTTTTATGGAAAGAACTGGAAAGATAAGCTGCTTACGATTGCCTGAAATAAAGGAGATGACCAAAAGGTCAGCATATATAATGTAAGGTACAATTTTGCTTCTAATAGTGTGCTTTCCTTAATGGCAAATGAAACCTTTCATTTTGACGATCCGTCGAGCATAATCGCCTGGCAGTTTGACCGGGAATTTTACTGTATTGTTGACCAAGACAAGGAAGTGAGTTGCGCAGGATTTCTCTTCTACGGATCGGCTCAAAAAATGTTTATCAGCCTTGATCAGCGCAACCTAAGGCACGTCGAGCTGTCGCTCGAATTGTTCAGGGATGAATTTGAAACACCAGACAATACACAGGGCGAGATGATGCAGGTCCTGCTTAAGTGGCTAATTATTATTGTGACCAGATTGGCGAAAGATCGGTATATCCCGGAAAAGGAATTGCCCGTAGATAAAGCTCGACCTGGTGAGGACATACAATGTGACGGTCGAAAGCCATTTTAAAACACAACATCAGGTGAAATTTTATGCTGACCGGCTGTTAAATCGCCTAAGACACTTGCTAGTGTTTTGCATTATATAACCACAAAAGTCCTGTGGCGGTGATTCATTAACGTATTATGATGGAAGCAAAGCGGCTTTTGTTTTATACTGAAAAAACGGCTAAGGAAATCGCCTTTGATCTCGGATTTGAAGATGCGAATCACTTCAGTAAATTTTTTCAAAAAGCATGCCGGGCAGGCACCCATTGATTTCAAGCAGGTAACACCGGTTGAATGACCAGCATTTTTATAAGCATTGACAAATGATAAGTCGGGAAGTCTGCACCCGCCTTCGGGCAGTGCAGCCATTTCCCGGCTTTCTTTTTACCCGCACCTTTGGAGTATCAAATTAATCAAAACAGAACTCCAAAAAAAGAAAGTTTATACAAGACAACAAAACATATTATAAATCCATTAAAATAGAAAAAACATGAAAACTATCGCAGTTCCAACAAAAGATCAGGTATCACCTGCAAACCAAGCTTTATTTGATAATCTAACCAAAAATATTGGAAGGGTTCCGAACCTCTTCGCGGTATACGCACATTCAGAAAATGCGTTGGGGACTTATTTAGCCTTATCAGGAGCAAAATCATCGTTAAGGACAAAAGAAAAAGAAGTAGTGAACCTTGTCGTGAGCCAGGTAAATGGCTGTGAGTACTGCCTAAGTGCGCACACTGCCATCTCCAAATTGCAGGGATTTACCGACGATCAGATTCTGGAGATCCGTCGTGCATCGGTAAGCTTTGACAGTAAATTTGATGCGCTGGCCAAACTCACAAAAAGTATCACTGAAAACAAAGGCCATGCAGATGAAGAGGTACTGGAAAATTTCTATGCCGAAGGATATAATGAAGGAAACCTGATCGATGTGGTCATCGCAGTCGCCGATAAAACCATCAGCAATTATATATTTGCATTGACAGCAGTACCTATCGACTTCCCTATTGCAGCAGCTATTTAAACGATCAGCAAACTTAAACCCGGTGTTCAAACAGCACCGGGTTTAAATCAGGCATAGTTTCCCTCCCAGGGAAATGTCAGGGAACGGGATGAGCAAAAAATACAATAGTTTTTGATGGCCAGCAAGACACAAAAACCGCCTTAAAATATTTTTTCTACCTTTGTCAGACCTTCTAAACACTAGAAGGGAATTATTCACCCTTTTTCTTAGGGCAATTTATCCGGCAAATCTAAGCCGGACTTACATCTTAAAACCCCGATAAATTGTGCATCAGCAGAATTAACGGATGCCCTGCTCATCAATCCAAATGATACAGATGAGATTACCGAATCTATAGCTTCCGCATTGGAACTAGCCCCGGAGGAACAAAAAAGTCGTCTGGCCAACATGCAGCAAACGATCAGAAAATATGATGTCAATGCCTGGGCGGTAGACTTCTTTGGTGAACTCAAAAAAGTAAAATCCCTGCAGTTGAAATTCGAAGTCAAGTTTCTTGGCCTGATCGCAGAACACGGCGCAAAACATAAGCATAAGCACAGTAAATGGTCGAATGAAGCGCTGGCAGAATCTATCACATGGAAAAATAAAATCGAGGAGATCATGCAGCACTATGTGATCAGAAGCCCAAATTCATTTATTGAAAAGAAGGAATTTTCTTTAGCATGGCACTACAGGAATGCCGATCCGTTTTTGGCGAACAGGCGCGCCTGAGACCTCTATGAAGCCCTTGTTGAATATACCCTTCAAATGCCTCTGGATGTACTCAATGGACACAAAGTAATAGAAGTAAGAAACAGGATCATCGATTACACTAAATTCCTTTTCGAAAAAAGAAAAAAGAAAAGGAAATTAAATCAAAAACCAAACAAACCATTATTAAGGATATACGCTTCGGACCAAACACCGATGAGCACGATTTTCAATTTAAGCTCAAACACGCAATCTCCTTTCTGGAAAGTGGGGAAAAGGTTAGGGCATTTGTACATTTTAAGGGAAGATCTATTGTTTACAAGGACCGCGGAGAAATACTTCTACTCAAATTCGCACAGGCTCTGGAAGAAGTTGGTAAAGTTGAATTATTTCCCAAACTGGAAGGCAAGCGCATGCTCCTTACCATTTGTCCAAAAAATAATAAACGATAATACTTAGGGGTGGGACTGATCAATGATCAGTCTCAAAAATATCTGTGTCAGGACGAAGGTACATGCTGCACATTTCTATATTTTCGTGAAAGTTAGCGGCGCGTTAAGCTAAACTGACTAAGAACAACTTTAATTAGATAGCAGCTTTCAGGTTAGTATATTTTTTCTATTTTTGCATCAATCGAAATGAGAAAAAAAGCTAAAGTTTCATTTAACCCTGTGACATACCACTGATCTGAGTACAGTATGTCTTTATTTCATCTGCTAAATCCTTAGCAGACGCATTCCCTTATTTAACAATGTTTATACCCATTACATTCTTATGTTTTCTCGTTTCAATATTTTCGACTTCTCTCAAAAAGTAAACTACAGGACTGAAATTCTTGCGGGTTTGACCGTAGCCATGACGATGATCCCCGAGTCCCTTTCCTTCGCTATCCTTGCGGGATTTTCACCCCTAACTGGTCTATATGCTGCTTTCCTTATGGGCCTGATCACCGCCATACTCGGAGGGAGGCCAGGTATGGTGTCAGGCGGTGCAGGAGCCACAGTTGTCGTACTGATTGCCCTGATGCAAAGTCATGGCACCGAATATGTGTTTGCAGCGGTTGTACTGGCTGGGATCATACAATTATCTGTAGGCATTTTCCGGTTGGGCAAATTTATCCGTTTGGTGCCACAACCAGTCATGTACGGTTTCGTGAACGGATTGGCCGTGATTATATTTATGGCACAGATCGAGCAGTTTAAGGTGGCTACTGCCGGCGGAACTACATGGCTTACCGGTTCTGCCCTTTGGATCATGCTCGGCCTTGTATTATTGACTATAGCGATAGTTGTGCTCTTTCCAAAGCTCACTAAGGCGATTCCAGCATCCTTAGTAGCCATTATCATCGTTTTCCTGCTGGTCATAGGTTTCGATATCGATACCAAAACAGTTAAAGATATTGCATCCCTCAGCGGAGGTTTTCCTCCTTTCCACATACCGGAAGTGCCATTCAACCTGGACATGCTAAAAATCATCTTTCCTTATTCGCTGGTGATGGCCGGTGTCGGACTAGTCGAAAGTCTCCTGACCTTAAATGTGGTGGATGAAATTACCGGAACCAAGGGCCGGGGTAATAAGGAAGCGGTAGCACAGGGAACCGCAAATATTGCCAATGGTTTCTTTACCGGCATGGGTGGCTGTGCGATGATCGCTCAATCATTTGTGAACCTTTCGGCAGGCTCCAGAGCAAGGTTATCAGGCATAGTAGCAGCACTTACCATCTTAATGATCATCCTTTTCGGAGCGTCTATCATTGAGCGTGTCCCCATGGCCGCATTGACAGGTGTAATGATCATGGTGGCAATTGGTACATTTGAATGGATCAGTCTTCGCATCGTCAATAAGATGCCACGTCATGATATTGCCGTCGGGATATTGGTAGCTGTAATCACTGTCTGGCTACATAACCTGGCATTAGCAGTTTTAATCGGTGTTATTATCTCTGCATTGGTATTCGCCTGGGAAAGTGCCAAACGGATACGGGCAAGAAAATATATTGATGAGGACGGCGTCAAGCACTATGAGATTTTTGGGCCCTTGTTCTTCGGTTCCATTGCCACATTTTTGGAAAAATTTGATGTTCAGAACGATCCAGGAGAAGTGATCGTTGACTTTAGGGAAAGCCGTGTGACCGACATGAGTGCCATTGAAGCACTAAGCAAGCTCACAGAACGTTATCACAAAATAGGGAAGAAAGTACACCTTCGGCACTTGAGCGAAGATTGCAGATCATTATTGAAAAATGCGGAATCAGTTATTGATGTAAATATTCTTGAAGACCCAAGTTACCGCGTAGCAACTGATAAACATTAAAAATTTCAACTCATAAAACTGTTCTGTAAGTAGAACCGCATAGCTTCATCGAAGGAACGTTTTAGATACATATCGGCCAGGCAATACCTATACTCGTCCCCCTGCTATTCAATAAAAAAAAGGAATTAACTATGAAGGAGTTCTTATTGCCAAAGCGATTGCCACGGCGACCGAGGCAAAAACCGCCAACTTCATTGACAAAGTGAATTTTTGACATTAGAAAACTGAAAAATTTTCATTTACTCTGAATTTTTTTCAGCCTGATTAGCCTGAATACACGATGGCATACGCCTTGATCTATCAGCCGCGAACAGAAGGTTCGAAAGTTTAATTAATTGTATGTTTTAATCATTAAATCAACTTAAGGAGGAAAAACCTATGACACTGGTTAAATTTAATCCCAACAACAACACAAAAAACGGCCTGATGACAGGCTTCGATGTTTTCGATTCTATTTTCAATGACACCTTTTTCTCAGACCGCATGATGACCCGCGTACCAGGTGCTAACATCAGCGAAAGCAAGGATCACTATCATGTAGAACTGGCCGCACCAGGTTTGAAAAAAGAAGATTTCAAACTTAACCTCGAAAAAAATGTACTGAGCATTTCGGTAGAACAAACCGGGCAGGAAAGACAGTCAGAGCGCAACTATAACAATCGTGAATTTAGCTACAGTTCCTTTGTACGTTCGTTCACTTTACCGGAGTCGGCTGATGAAAACGGCATAGAAGCGAAATATATAGACGGCGTGCTCCGTATTGACATCCCAAAATGCGAGGAAGCTAAGGTCCAAAGTCGCCAGATTGAAATTAAATAAGGTAACACTAATACCGACAATCGGAGTCACCCTCAGGATGACTCCTTTCTATTTTTGTGATGGAAGCAAACTTTGAAATTTCTTTGAATATGAAAACGTCCAAAGGCATTGCTACTTATGGCTGCTTTAACCTTGGCAATGATGAGCAATTTGCCCGGACGCTTTACGCCTCATTGCGAGGAAACGAACAGGTATCAGTAGATTCTGTAATCACCATAGATTTGATTAAACGGGAACAAGGGATTCCGTTTCCGTTGGATCTTCGACATTGCAGCTACGAGCAGCTTGCTGTAAACGTACAGGTCATTACCAAAGACCTGTTCAAATATTTGAACCTCGAGCGATAAATATTATTACTGGTTGAATATTTAGCTGCTGTGGTCTCACATCGAGTTAAAAATAGCGATACGGATTCGACATATGCCTTACTAAATTATATTTGAGTGACCAATTCTTATAAAGATGAATTTAGAAGATTTTTTAAATGAGGGTGGTATTTTTCCGGAAGGCCAACTCATTATTAAAAAAATAAAAGCACCAAAAGCCGATTTAAAGTGGCTTCATGAAGGATATGCAGTCGAATTTATAGAAATAGACGGTGACCGGGAAGTTATCTCCTTTCTGAATACTGGCGAGTTCGTACTGCCATCCAGGCCTGATAGTCATATTGAATCTATCGGATCCTGTGAAATCCTTTCAATTTCCTGGGAAAAGCTTTTGATGCTAACCCGAGAATGCCCCAAAGACGTCTTTGGCCTGCATAAGGTAATCAGGGCGAATCACCGGGAAAAAATCAAAAATTACCGCGAAGGATTAAAAACCAAAACAATAATCCAGCGTTACTATGAACTTCTGGAGAACATGCCCTGGGTAAAACAAGTTGCTGATCCCGACGACATTGCTTCCTACCTTCAAATATCACCGGAGCAATATCAAAAACTTACAGTCGTAGAATAAACTAGAAATGCCATCAGTATCTCCTGGTTTACGGATTAATTAGAGGCTTTACTTTTTTAAGCATTTCATCAGCCGTGGTCGTAGCCAATGATTTAATATCGAATATTTCCAATGCTTTATTAAGCTCATGCAACTGCTTAGTCTGTCCATTTTTTTGATAATATGATTTTAACTGTTTGATTTTTTCAAAGTCCTGAGCTCCTTCAACAAGCTTTTCAAATCTGATTGAACTTAGTGGACCTGGGTAAACCAGATAGGTGTCCCCCGCTGGCCATGAAGTAAAACGACTATCTGCTAATGGATTTTTTGTCCAGCTATTATAAGCCCATCTTAAATAACCGTCCAAATTTTTACTGGCCGAGTACCAACCTATCCAGGCCCCCTCAGCAGGTGACGAGAAAGTAAACGCATTAGGGTAAGGTTCAGTACAGCAGGTGTACCACGTACTAATCTTACCGTCTTGTTGGCGTCTTTGCAAAGTAGTAGCTGGAAAATTCCATTTCGAGGCAATGCAATAAGTGTCTATATCCTTTTCTATTTCAGGATGATAATCTCCCGCCAATGCAATTTTCCAGTTCTTATCCGTCTCTTTCAATAACTTAATCACCGATTTCATGGCTTCCATTGGCCTTTCATCCATTGCAATATAAGTTCTATCAAACCAACCTTTTTGTTTCAGATGTCTTGTAAAATCGACCAGCATGGTTTTCCAGAAAGCGTTATACGATGGAGTACCAATAGCATCAGTAAAAACGGCTTCTTTTTGCAAGCTTTCGTCATCATATGTGAAAGCAATTTTCCAGGGCACCATGCTGTAACAGTTGATTCGTTCCCTAATACCACAATCCATCACAAAAGCTACATATTTATCAAATAAGCTGTAATCGTATTTCCAGCTTCCATCTTTTTTCTTGGTCCATTTAATTAAACTCGGATAATCGTCATAAGTTTGATGACCCCAGGGCTCATTAACTATACTGGTGGTAATGGTTTTTTGTCCTGCATTAGCCAGCATCTCATAGTACTTTTTCATCAATGAAAAATGTTCAGTACTCCATAAAGGTACTTGATGTATACGGGCGATCGCTACAGGATGTTGCCATAAATCTAAATCATATTGCCATTTGCTGGCGGGATCTAATGTTCTGTTTAATACCTGCATAACTATTTGCATGGTATAATCTTTATCAGATTTTATTTTGACTGTCCCCTTATAATTTCCGGGGCTGGTGTTAACTGGCACTTTTATACTTAGCCAAATGGGTTGTGTACTGTTTTCTTCAATTAGTACAGACTTAGTTTTTGTATCAATGATATCAGCAACATACGAAGAATCAAAGTCCTGAGGTTTACGCTTTCCACAACCATTCTTGAATTCATCGGTAATCACATATTTTACAAAGCCGCTTGCAATATTTTCTTTATGAATAGTGCCGCCTTCCTTGTCTTTCAGGTCAGAAATCTCTAAACTGATTTCCCCAACAGGCTTGTTAGTCCATATCAGTAATTGTGTATGTACTTTTTCCCCCTTCCAGGCTTTTGCTTCCCACATCGATTGCAAGTCCACTTTCGGAGGCAATTCTTTTGCATATCGTGTATTGGATAAGGCAAAACTTACATTTAATCCATTGGGTACTTTGCCCCATTCATGATCAATAATTTGCGTATTTAATTCGGCTTTTTTTTGCAAGGCTAAACTTACATTCTGGGCTTTCGTATTTAAGTACAAAAAGGATAGACCAATAAAAAATAGATGTTTCATAGCCCTAATCTAACTATTTGTAGAGGAAGATGAAATGGCTTATGTATCAGACTTGTTACGCAAGCGTTTGACTAAATGTAACAATGTTGTTATAATTAACCCAAAGGTCGGAGTTACCCCCGGAGTGGCTCTTTTCTATTTGTGCAATGAAAACTTTGACAAAAAGGCGGTTCTAATTCGTAATTCAGACCGCCTTTGTTTTATATGCAAATGAGATTACTCTGCTGTCTTGGAAATAAGTGTAGGCGCTACGGCTTTTTTGTTTACCAGTACAGAAATGGTGTTGATGGCAAAGTACGGCATGCTCACATAAATGTAGCCGCCATATGGTCCAGCTTTTGTTCCCCACGAGTTTTTTACGATAAAGTATTCGTTCCCCTTTTCATCTTTAGCTAAACCAGTTATTTGCATCAGGTGGTCGTCCTGAGTTACTTGCCTATCAAACAATTGCTGGCGAATTTCGGCAGTTGGTATTTGTTCAATAAATGTGGCAAACGCTTTGGCATCATCCGCTCTGCTTGTCCATTTCGCATAGCCCTGGTTTTGTTTAAAGCCAGTATTACTTACATCGGTATCCCAGGCAATGGTATAACCCTT
>CBFGNP010000123.1:0-8691 GCA_965650095.1 uncultured Pedobacter sp.
TTCATTTTGCCTGGAGGTTGGTTGAATGAATATTCGGCCACACATAAGTGCCCCCGCTAAGGATTAAAAAATCTAAAAGATAATTGACTCGAAACCATCGGTCAGGATTATACTGTATATGCAAACAGGCATAAATCCATGAAATTCATTCAACCAGTCAATCACTACCATATCAGCTTACCGCTTTTCAGTCACAGCGTGCGCGCAGGCTTTCCTAGCCCTGCGGATGACTATTTAGAGCAGGCGCTTGATCTAAACGAACATGTGGTCCAGCACCCAGCCGCAACCTACTACGTGCGCGCACAGGGCGAGTCCATGATGCGTGTCGGCATACACAACGGTGACCTTCTGGTGGTGGATAGGGCGCTTGAGCCTGTACATGGCGATATCGTCATAGCCGCACTCAATGGTGAACTTACCTGCAAAATTCTTGATTTAAAGGGGAGGCGCTTGTTATCCGGCAATGATCTATTCCCACCCATTGAGCTAGGGGAGGATGCCGAGCTGGTCATTGAAGGCGTAATAACACATTCAATTCGGTATCACCGATGTTCGCTCTAATTGATTGCAATAGCTTTTACGCCAGCTGTGAACAGGTATTCCGGCCTGAGTTGCGCGGCAAGCCTGTTGTTGTGCTGTCAAATAATGATGGCTTTATAGTTGCGCGCTCCAAAGAAGCCAAAGCATTAGGTATTCCTGACCTTGAGCCTTACTTTAAGGTTCAGCACTTACTGCGCAAACATAATGTGACAGTGTTCAGTAGCAATTACCCACTCTATGGCGACCTATCAAATCGAGTAGTGCAAACACTCAAGCATTACGCAGCAGAAATTGAGGTGTATAGCATTGATGAGGTTTTTGTTCGGCCTGTCAGTGTTTTTGGCGATTTAAAATCCTACGGGCAGCAGATGCGCGATGCCGTGTGGAAGCAAGTGCGTATCCCAGTAGGTGTGGGCATGGCCTCCACCAAAACGTTGGCAAAGCTTGCGAACAAGGCCGCAAAAAAAATACAGTCATTGGATTATGTTTGTGTACTCGAACGAGAAGACCAGCGTGAATGGTTACTGCGTAGAGTTGTGGTGAAAGATATTTGGGGGATAGGTTCGCGTTTTTCTGCCCGGTTAAATCTTATGGGGATTTACACTGGGTGGGATTTGGCAAATGCCAGCACCAAAAACTTACGCACGCACTTTAATGTTAATTTAGAGCGCACAGTTGAAGAACTTAATGGCGTTAGCTGCTTTGAATTAGAGGAAATGCCACCCACTAAAAAACAAATTTATTGCACGCGATCTTTCGGTGAAAAAGCCACCGAACTAGAACCCATATTACAGGCCACTTCGCTTTACGCCAACCGAGCCGCTGAAAAACTACGCAAACAGAATCATTTTGTGAAAACGCTACACGTGTTTTTACAGACATCTCCCTTTGATAAAAATAGCTATGCAAAAAGCGCCACCATCCAGTTGCCATACCCTACAGATGATACACGCGTAATTATCCAGTACGCACGCCATGCAGTAGCGAAACTTTATCGTGAGGGTTATGCATTTTTGAAATCTGGCGTTGGTTTAATTGATATTGCCGACAAACAATTTTTTCAAACCGATTTGTTCTGCGAGCGACAAAGCACGCAGACTGATTTGTTGATGCTAACTCTGGATAGGGTAAACCACCGCTTTGGCAAAGGTACTCTCTATACCGCTGCTGAAGGGATTCAGAAGAAGTGGGCGATGCAGCAGAATTTTCGGTCTGGTAGTTACACAACTTCTTGGTCAGAACTTCCCCGCATTAATTGCAGCTGATTAGAAATTGCAACATCGGCCAAAAGCGGACATAGAAAGATTTAAAGTATCCTACCACAATGGGCAATTGGCGTTCCAGTGCCTTCATATTGGGATAAAGGCATCGATGCTACTCTTCATTTATAATGATAAGCCATTGAGCTAAGGCGATGAGCGCTAATGTTTAAAGAAGCCAATGTATTACCCACTTTGGATCCAAACGCATCCATTTCCATCATCAAAGAATTTACATCTTCTTGGCTTAGTCGTTTTCTAAAAAAGAAATAATCTAAATTACTTTTAATAATGAATTCATCGAGATCAATATCCACTGTTTTATATTGTCTACAAGCAGCTAAGTAAAACCAATTAAAGATACTCATACGCTGAGAAACACTTGGATGAGACATCTCATCAGATACAAAATGCAAGGACTCAAATGCTTCAAACAACAGGGTAATAGCCATTACGATATCGTATGTAATAGATCGAATCCGACAGCTATCGTAAACCTCAATTGACAATATTCTCCATGAAAAAATATGCTGCATAGCTATAAATCTTGAGGCAAAGGCATCGGCTTCAGCCTCAATGCATACTGCTTGCTCATTATCAACTGATCGTCGGGAGCCAACATCTTGAGCAATTTCAAACCAGATTGATTTCGTTTTGGAAAACTCTAAATGGCCACATATTATATGAGACCATTCGTGATAAATTATGAAATCGATCCATAACTTAAACAACACTTTCGAAATTCTTTCTGCATTATCTTGATTTCTCTCGATGTCGTAGAAAATTAAGCTACAGTCCTCAACCAATTCCTGGCTAATCTCAAACAACCATGCCACCAATCCCGCATTCAAAATTATCTCATATTCATTTTCTGATATTTTTTTTGCTCTTGCATTTTTACTTTTTTCGAATACATCAACAGATATCTGAACAGCGACATCAGGATTATTAAAAGTAGACATTGCAGTCGGAGAAGCAATAATCGATTGCGCATCCTTTACAATTTCATCAAATAACTCTTGCCACTGTTCCGATGACTTCAACTTTCAATGACCTTATTCAATAGACGTTCTTGCTAATACAGAACTAGATTATTTATAAAATCTTAGTGCACCTGCCGCATAACGGCCAAAATGCGGACACTGAATGGGATGCCTCAAAATTCATTGATTATATTCAGCTTTTAAAATTAACTATGCAGGGTGCCCGCGCAGCCTTTTAGCTTCTGATGCCGTTGGCGCGCATTGATTAATTTGTTAGTTGTCTCTTCGATTGATTCACTTTAAGACGGATAAGCACCTATTTAGTACCTGCTGATTACCAATTATTATCAGCTTTAACTTCTTTCTAGTACGAGTGATATTCTGAAACAGCATTTTTACTGAGTCGTAATAAGTTCTTGAGTTATATATTAATAGCCCATTGGAGTCATAAGAAAAGTATTCGTCGATAACAACAGCAACATTATCGAATTCCTGACCAATCACTCGATGAGAATTCTGATTAAAAACCTGCGAATATGATTCATGATGTTCGCTGTTAAATCGAGACGGGGTCAATCTAAGAACTTCCCATCCTTCATTTGCTATTAGAGTAAGATAATTTTTAACATTTGAAGAATCGGTAAAATAGTCAAAATCAATATTCCCACAATTTGAAACTGAAATATTATTCCTTTTATTATTGAAGAGAATCTTTATGAAGTTAGCAATATCTTTGTTTGTTCTTATTTTCTCTGAGAGCTTATATTTGGTTGCACTTCCAATTGCATCGATTTTACTCTCCACATCCATTCGTGATTCAGATGAATGCAATGTTTGTTGCTTGTCATAGGAAAATATACAGTTTGTATTGGTTGATGCCGCATCCGTAATTAGCTTATCAAGTTGATGGGGATAAATTCTTTGAGTTTCGTCAACCACAACCAAGTCAATAGTAGTGAAATCATAATCTTTAAAATCTCGTATAGAGATAATATTCCAGCCAAGCGCTTTCAATTTAAAGTGTCCATCATTCAGCTGCCCACAATGGACTATTACAGTCCTCAGGGAGCTTCTGACCGACTTAACTATATCGTATGTTAACAATGTTTTGCCGGTGCCAGGTCCCCCAGATAATGATATGAAAGCTGAGGTTCCTTTGTTCATATCTGTAAGAATATTATTTTTAATCCCCTCTTGGTTCCCTGTTAGAAAGTATTGATTATCGACAAATTTGGATGTGGAGTTGAAAGGAGAGACTAAATAGTCAGAAGGATTGAAAAGTTCATCTGGGTTTTCCAATTTAACTAAGCTTTGGCCGGTAAAAATCTGCACCAAAAAATTCAGGGGAACAACATTCAGGCCACCCAAATAATTCAACTGATATAATGTTTTCGTATTAGCGACAAAGCAAAAATTGTGAATTACCTTATTAATATGGCTGAGATAGTATCGATTTCTGTTTAGCTGCTTCTTTATCTTATCTTCAGTGCTTTCTTTCTTAATTTCCAAATTAACTATGTAGTTCGCGCCAAAGCGAAGCAGATCAAACTCTTTACTTATATGTTGTATTTTATAGCCAACATAAAAGTCATTGAAAATATTAACAAACGACAGTAATGCTAGCATTTCGTTTACTAGTACTTTTAGGTCGACTACTTCGTAGTTATTTATGCCAATCCCATAGTAATCAATAAATGAACTAAATTCGCTTAAACCCAAAGAATCGTGCGCTTGAACTAGCGATAATAAATTTATGTTTTTCACTGATAAAATCCAAACTAAATCTCGTGATAATCACTCACCAACCGCATTGAGATGGTTTGGGTTGGTTTTGCCAGCAACTATATTTTGCCTGCCATTTATTTTCCAATATTGTAAAAATTAAACCTGAACTCTAATATGATTATCTATGTCAGCTGCAATCCATCCCGCCTGATTCATAGCCCGAATCGTTTGATCATAAACAGGAAGCTCTGGTGTGTTACCTCTAATTGTCAGCAGCAACGTAGCTCGTTGAGGGGTGTCAGGTATTTGAAGCTCTGCGCGACGAGTAACCTTCATTCTCAAGCGCCAAGTTTCAACGTCCTTTCCTTGCGGAAACTTCGCATAGTATGCTTTTACTGGAGACCACTTAAATCCATTTTCAATTTGATGCTTTTCATAAAGCTTATTAATATCTTTTGGTGCTACTGGAACAACACTATTAAATTCATATTTTTGATTTCCATCTTCATCCTCAACCAATGCATAATTACCAAGACCAACATCCACATTAGTTCTGCAATATTCGGACTTGTACTTGCTATCCGTGATAGGCGAATACACTACAGTCATCAGCATCTGCCCGCGAAATTTTCCATCTTCAGTGTTTAAACATTCAGCAATCGGAAAGGGCCACCTCTCAAACTCGTGCCCACCGTGACGCAGGTCAGTCTCGAACATTAAGGTGATCGCGTTGGGATCGCAATATAATGAGTCAATAACATCCCCAGGCTTTCCGAAACCATAATGATGTATCGTTTCTGATGTAACCTTGTGGGATTGAACCAGAGCGGAATGAATTAACAATGCCTTAATTCGTTCGGGTGTGACAGGCGATGCATCAGTATTCAAATATTGCCAAAGAACAGCTGCTTGGGCACTAACTAAAGGCGTTGCGAAACTAGTTCCAAGAGTTTCACAGAGAGAATTATTTACTCCTATAGACAGTATTCCGGTTTGGGCAAAAGTGAATTGCTCCGTACAATTACCACCGTAGTGGGATACTTCTGGCTTGGGTATGAAACATGGACCGGGACCCCTACGAGAAAAAGGGGATGGTTCTTCTGATTTGGAAAGAGAGTTTGCTTTATGGAGGCTGGCTAAGGCACCTACGGTTAATGCACGTATCGAATCACCTGGTGATGAAACCCTATCAGCTCCTCCCATATCCTTGTCTTGCGGCCACTTCTGCACATGTTGGTGATTACCCGCCGCTATAACAAATAAACATTTATAGGTATCGTGCATTTCATCTAAAAAACATGCAAAGTCTGAAAATGCAGAATCGATACAAGGAGTGCTGCCACCTAACGATAGATTCCAAACACGAACTTCTGGATGCTTAGGGATAACATCTTCCAAAATCGCAACTAATATATCCTCCTGCAAACTCACGTCTTTTTCAAAAACAGGCACATCTAATATTTTCGCCTGTGCGCGGGGAAAGCGATCATCCTGGTTATTAAGTGTATAGGCTCCCGCAATAAGACCTGCAACCATAGTTCCGTGCGTATTATCTTGTAAATCTTGCGGAACATACTCCTCTCTACCTACGACCCATGGAGCAAGCAAAGAGCTATGCGGGCAAACCCCCGAATCCACAACGCCAACTATTGGATAATTGAAATCACCTGATGGTGGGGGCAAAAGGAATTGATCAACAACTCCAATAGAAGATGTTTGCAGCTCCAAGTCTAATGGGCGATAAGTTGGCATAGGAGTTAAGGATTGCAACCCCATAAATGACTCGAATGCTTCAGTAATCTTCTTAGCCTGAGCAGTGGTTTTAAAACCAGAAAATCTTGTGCCGTAATGAAGCTCCTCAAGCTCAACGCCCTGTTCATGCGCATAATCAATTAGAGCCGTTTTAATGCGTTCATTGACCTCGTTATCGCCATGATCAAACGTGTGGATTTTTAGAGGAATTTTTTTCTTAAGCAAAGAGTTAATACCCTTACTATCAACACCAACTCTGTTTTCTTGAACGCGATAGGGCTCTATTTTTTCAATAGCTGAAATATTTGCGATAGGCTTTTCACTGCTAGTGGTTTTTATTTCATTGGCCAACTTATTTAAGCCATCTGGTGTCGCACTAACCAAAACCTCACCAAAGCTTAACACTCCAATAATCGGACATGTTCTTGCCCTAAGCAATGCTGTTGGACGATGTGATTTCGCTAACGCTTCCTCTTTAAGAGTGATCTTTACAACAGCTGGAATATCCGGCCATCTTTTAAACTGATCCAAAAAATAATTATGTGCAGCAAAGACTTGCTCAGATAAATTTTGGCGCAATTCATTCGTTACATCGCAGAATACCTTCGACGAACCGCCTTGATTTTCAGGTGGAGGCCGATGATCAGTGGATCTAATCTCAACAACTTTAATGGGATAGTCCTTCTTTTGCATACTCACTCCTAGCTGTTAAGAATTTTAGATATTTTTCCTGTTGACACACCAAACAACTCGTTCAGTACGCGAGTAGTAAACAAGCGGCTATTAGCATCCTTTAATTTCTTGATTTTTTCTTCATCCGAAATTTGGGTATGTATTAAATCGTGATATTGAATTTCTGCAATTTTTGCGAGCAGCTTATTATCATCTACCTCTGCCTGCCCTTCGATGATTGCGGTTCTAACAGATGCCTCGCAGGCTTGCTTAATTAAAGCACCACTCATTCCATCTGTAGCAGCTGTGATACTTTTTAAATTAGTTGAGCCAAAAGCACCTAAAAACTGTTTAATTAGTTTTTCACGAGATTCGCTGGAAGGCATTTGAAGATTGAGTTTATAAGCAAATCGCCTCCAAACAGCAGGATCCAACAAGTTCTCATGATTCGTTGCTGCCAGTAAAATAGTACCCGATGGCAAACTATCAATATTTTGCAAGAGGCTCACAACAACTCGCTTCAACTCACCAACCTCATGCTGATCATCTCTTGCTTTAGCAAGAGCATCGAATTCATCTAAAAATAGAACGCACGGCCTATTTGACGCGTGTTCAAATAGACTCCTAATATTCTTTGCCGTAGATCCTAATAAGGAAGATATGAGTGAATCGCAGCGCGCAGTCAAAAGAGGTAATTCCAATCTCGCTGCAACATATCTCGCCAAATGAGACTTTCCACAGCCAGGAGGGCCATAAATCAACATTGATGGACTAACACCAACACCAGCCTGAGTCAGTAAATAAGCATTCTCGACAAAAGAAATGAATTCAAAAACAGACTTTTGGATCAAAGGTTCCAGAAAAACACTTAACTCACTAATATCTGGATTAGATTCATCTGCCAGAAAAAAACGACTGTCTCGATCTACTGGCATCGACTGATGGCTCAGTGCAGTAGCTCCTTGTGATAAGCCGCCACCCTCAATCACTTTTAGAATTTTCTCAGCCGCTTTTGTGTCACCTTCATCAACTAGTTTCTTTGCGAGAGTTTTTGTATATGCGGCGACTTTTGCTGGACTTGCCAGCACACCACTCTCTATGATTTTTATCAATATTGGCAAATGATCCATAATAACTACACCTATAATTTATGAACATATTAAGCCATAAATGAACAGAGATAGCAATATAATGATCAAATCACAGAATTTATGAACAAAAATTGGTGAGGAGACCTGCCTCTGGCACCCCTAAGGCTCGTAACAACGCGCCTCTAAGAAAAGTGGCGGTTACTGATGAAGCGTGCCCCAAAAGAAGATGTCGATTAGAGATCAATTCCTCGGGATAAGTCCGCTTTGGGCACAACTGAGTCGATCTGGATACCTTGAAAATTGTTTCAGGTCAATTACATCGCATAACGCCCAATAGCAGAAGCTGGCGATACTGCGGAAAACTTTCTACGGTCTATCAATAGTGGATATCATAAATCTACGGCATCTAAGTTCTGGTAAGTGGCCGCTCTCGTCTCGCGAATATGCTCAATTTTTAATTTCTCATCCGAGAAATACTTCTCTGAATTCCATTGGTTCAAGTGTCTAGATTCAAGGCCAGCGTGGACTCTTAATCTTGCCGCTAGACGCACAGCTTTCTCGCCAAGTATTGAGTATTGATATTGTCGTTCTTCGTAAAACTCTTCGAAATCGGGAGGGAAAGCGTGTTCTCCTGCTCCAGCAATCTGAGAGTTAGCAGTCTCCACCTCC
>CBFGNP010000124.1:0-8677 GCA_965650095.1 uncultured Pedobacter sp.
TTATTTGATACATGGAAGAGGAATTTTATTTTGATTTTAGTGATGATGCGCAGCGGTCTGTTGAGCGTTATGAGGAGATGTTACGTAATCAGGATCAGTACTTTTTTGATGCCCAGGCCTTTGAAAATATCATTGATTACTATATTGAGAAAAGCGATCCGGTAAAGGCTTTACAGGTGATAGAATATGCGGTAACTCAACATCCGTATGCTGCGATGTTTTTAGTTAAACAGGCACAGTTGCTGTTTATAACAGACCAGACCGAACGCGCATTTTTAGCTTTACAGAAAGCAGAAATGCTGGAAGCCTCAGAGGCAGAGATCTACATTTTACGAGGGAACATCTTCAATAGCCTTGAGCGGTATTCCGAAGCGCTCGATAATTTTCAGAAAGCCCTCGAATTTGCGGAGACTACAGATGAGATCCTTTTACAGATTGCATACGTATATCAGAATATGCTTGATTATGAAAGTGCAATTGTCTACATCAAGCAAAGCCTGGAACAAAATATGGAGAACAAAGATGGCTTGTACGAACTCGCTTTTTGTTATGATATTCTAGATAAACAGGAGGAAAGCATTCAGTTTTATCAGGAGTATATCGATAACGATCCTTATTCTTACGCCGCCTGGTACAACCTTGCGAATTCTTACCATAAGCTTGACCTGTTTGAGAAAGCGATTGATGCCTATGATTATGCCATCTTAATAAAAGATAATTTTGCCTCTGCTTATTACAATAAGGGAAATGCCCTGGTTCAATTGGACCGGTATAAAGAGGCGATTGAAGTGTATAAACAGACTTTTGAATACGAACCACCAAACGCAGACACCTATTGTGCCATCGGCGAATGCTATGAAAAACTAGAGCAGATGGACGAAGCGAGGTCGTACTACAAAAAATCTGTGAAAATGGATCCCAAAATGGCCGATGCATGGTTTGGAATAGGGGTGACCTTAAATTTCGAAGAACGCTATTTTGAATCGCTCCATTTTTATAGGAAAGCGCTTGAGCTCGATGGGGAAAATCCTGATTTCTGGTTTGCCATGGCCGATGCACATTACAAGCTCGGGCAGATCGAAGAATCTGTTGAGGCTTATTATAAAGTGCTTGAATACAACCCTATAGATGTAGAGGCCTGGCTGGATTTTTCTACGGTGTTGTATGAACAGGGGAAGCTATTGGAAGCGTCGGAGACGATTTCAGATGCCATTAAAAATAATCCGGATGCTGCAGAGCTGTATTACAGGATGGTAGCTTATCTGTTTGCACTCGGAAAAAAGAATGAAGCACTCCTGTATTTGGAAACAGCGCTGGTTACAGATCCCGAAAAGCATTACATTTTGTTTGAGTATTTGCCTCAATTGCAGGATAACAGCGCAATTCTCGACGTTATCAATCGGTATATTAAATAGTATTATGCCTTTTATTAGACAGGATTGATAAAAACTGTCTAATTTTTTTCACCTTTGTGACCTATATGAATTACCCATTGAATAATATACCGGAGCGTCCTGCAAAACCACGTAATAAAGGAATTACAATGGTTATGGATAAAGGACTAAGTTTAAGACAGACTGAAGATTTTATAGAGGTAGCCGGAATACATACTGATATTGTAAAATTAGGCTGGTCAACGTCCTTTGTTACACCCAACCTGAAAGACAAGTTAAAGATTTATAAAGATGCTGGAATTCCTACCTATTTTGGAGGGACACTTTTCGAAGCTTTTGTGATCCGCAATCAGTTCGATGATTACCAGAGGGTTTTGGATCAGTTTGGTATGGAGTACGCTGAAGTCTCAGACGGTTCTATTACCATAGAGCACGACTTAAAATGCGAATTTATTGAGAAACTGGCCCGGCAGGTTACCGTGATCTCCGAGGTAGGCTCTAAAGATGCAACTAAGATATTTGCACCCTATAAGTGGATCAAGCTGATGAATGCAGAAATTGAGGCAGGTTCATGGAAAGTTATTGCGGAGGCGAGAGAAGGTGGAAATGTTGGTATTTACCGGGGCTCCGGAGAAGTTCGGGAAGGCCTTGTCGACGAGATCCTTACTCAGATTCCAGAAGAAACCATTATCTGGGAAGCACCTCAGAAAGAACAGCAGGTCTGGTTTATTAAATTGTTAGGTGCAAATGTAAACATCGGGAACATTGCTCCTGCAGAGGTAATCCCATTGGAAACGATCCGGCTGGGATTAAGGGGAGACACATTCGATCATTTTTTGAATAATGGACTATAATTCCGTAATCCACTGGCATAGATAAATGAGAAAATTTGGTTTAATAGGTTATCCTTTATCACATTCCTTTTCTAAAAAATTCTTCACTGAGAAATTTAAAGATGAGCAGGTAGCAGATTGTGAATATGAGCTTTATCCTATACCACACATTGGCCAGTTTGCTAAACTGATCGCTGAAGACCCGGAACTTGAGGGCATAAATGTTACCATCCCCTATAAAGTACAGGTGTTGCCTTTTTTAGATGAAATGGATGAAGCTGCAACTGAAATCGGGGCGGTGAATTGCATTTCCATAGGAGTAAAGAATGGGGAGCGCTGGCTTAAAGGATACAATACAGATGCTTATGGTTTTGAAGCCTCATTGACGCCCTTGTTGGGACCAGATCATGGTAAAGCTTTGATTTTCGGTGACGGTGGTGCCGCTAAAGCGATAAAATACGTGTTGAATAAGCTGAGTATTGCTTTTCTGGTGGTCACCAGGAAACCTTCGGAAAGCAGCATTTTATATGAAGCTGTAGACGAAGCAATGCTCAGGGAATATACGCTATTGGTGAATACCACTCCTTTAGGGATGTCGCCTAATGCAGATACCAGCCCTGATATCCCCTATCAATCTTTAACCGAAAGACACATTGGGTACGACCTTGTATACAACCCGGAAGAAACCCTTTTCCTGAAACAGGTAAGAGATAAAGGCGGGAAAACAAAAAATGGGCTTGAAATGTTGCACCTGCAAGCCCTGCGCTCCTGGGAGATTTGGAATCCATAAGATGAAAACGTATCTTTTTCTTTTTGCATGTGTATGTTTACTGGCTGTCTCTGCCTGTAACAGCAATAGCTACACGCCTAAACCAAGGGGCTATTTTAGAATAGATTTTCCGAAGAAATCTTATCAGATATATCACAATGGATGTCCGTTTTCCTTCGAGTATCCAGATTATGCCAATATGGTGGCCGATCCCAGTCCCGGTGCGGAACCCTGCTGGTATAACCTGAACTTTCCACAGTTCAACGGCCGGTTGCATATCACCTATTACGACATCACTTCAAAAAAAGAATATGAAAATCTGGTGGAGGATGCCAGGACGTTTGCCTTTAAGCATACGGTAAAGGCCAATGCGATTGACCAGAAGATCATTAATTATCCGGAAAAGAAGGTTTATGGTGTCTATTACGCAATAGAAGGCAATACAGCATCTTCTGTTCAGTTCTTTTTAACAGATAGCCTGAAGCATTATTTCAGGGCTGCATTGTATTTCCATGAAAAGCCTCGTTACGACTCCATTCAGCCAGTCGTCAGCTTTATAAAAAAAGACCTGGACCGGATGATCAGTACATTTAAATGGAAGAATTAATTTTAAAGATCAGTACGGCTTATGATAAGTATTAAACAATTTACCTTTAACCCTGTAAGTGAAAACACTTATGTCCTGTTTGATGAAACCAATGAATGTGTGATCATTGATCCGGGAATGTATGATGCTGCAGAGCAGAATGTCATGGTGAGCTTTATTAAAGAGAAAGGTCTGAATCCGGTGCTTTTGCTCAATACGCATTGCCATTACGACCATGTATTTGGCAATAAGTTTGTTTACGACCAGTGGGGGTTAAAGCCTCAGTTTCACAAGGGGGAATTATATGTATTGCAGGCCATACCTGGCTATGTACCGCAAATGGGATTGAATTACGAGCTTTCGCCGGAACCAGAGGTGTTTTTACCTGAAGCTGGCCGGGTACAATTTGGTAACAGTCAGCTCGAGCTGATTTTTGCCCCCGGTCATTCCCCTGCTCACTTATGTTTTTATGCGCCCTCGGACAATTTTTTAATTGGTGGAGACGTTTTGTTCTATTCCAGTATCGGGCGGACAGATCTTCCAGGAGGTAATCATTTACAATTAATCAACAGTATCAAAAATAACTTGTTTATATTGCCGGATGATTGCAGAGTTTATCCCGGTCATGGTCAATCTACAACAATAGGTTTTGAGAAACAGCATAATCCCTTTTTGCTTAAGTAAATAGCTTAAATATTGAATACGCCATTTTACATAGCCCGCAGGTATCTTTTTGCAAAAAAGTCTACCAATGCCATCAACATCATCTCTACCATTTCAGTAGCAGGTGTTTTTGTCGGTAGCGCCGCTTTGATCATTATCTTATCGGTATTTAATGGCTTTGAAGAGGTCGTGTTAAAAATGTTTAATACCATCACCCCTCAAATTGTGGTTGCGCCGGTTCAGGGGAAAACATTTGATCCCAATACCACGTATTTTAAGGAATTAAGAAAAGAACAGGGCATTTATTCCTTCACAGAAGTGCTGTCCGAGAATGCCTTGCTCAGGTATAACGATAAGCAGTCCGTAGGACTGGTGAAAGGGGTAAGCACGGATTATTTAAAGAATAACCGGCTGGACAGCATCATCATCGACGGTGAATTTACATTAGAGAATAAGAGCTTGAATTATGCGGTTATCGGTTCAGCGATCCAGACTTTCTTAATGGTAAATACCACAGATCCCTTCAACCCACTCCAGGTTTTTTCACCAAAAAAGAAGGGCAATCGTTCCGGCTCGATCAATCCGGCAGATGACTTTATCATTCTTTCCATTCCTGTATCCGGTATTTTTGAAGTCCAGCAGGACTTTGATAACGTAGCTATTGTTCCTTTAAGATTTGCCCGGAAGCTCCTGGAGGAACCGGTAAGGGTTTCCTCTATTGAAATTAATCTGAAGGAGGGCATCGATCCCGATCAGTTCAAAGCAGCTATCGAAAAGAAAATTGGAAAGGACTTTGAAATAAAGGACAGGATACAACAGAATAAGGTATTGTATAATATCTTAGGAAGTGAAAAATGGGCAGTATATATCATTCTGACCTTTATTTTGATTATTGCCATATTTAATATCATTGGCTCATTAACCATGCTTGTCATTGATAAGCTAAAAGATATTGCCATTCTCAGTAGCTTGGGAGCAGGGAAGAATTTAATCAAGCGTATTTTCCTTTTCGAAGGGATGATGATCACCATGGCCGGATGCATTTCCGGTTTGATCATTGGCCTGATCTTTTGTCTGCTGCAACAAAAGTTCGGATTAATAAAAATGTCAGAGGACAATCTTGTCATTACCAATGCTTACCCTGTGGCATTAAAATGGAAAGATTTCCTGCTGGTGTTTTTAACAGTTAGTATTTTCTCTTTTATGGCATCAGCTTTGTCATCTAATTTAAGTGTAAAGAAGATAAACCATTTAAATCAAGATCTCTAAATCATGAACATCTTTAAAAGTCAACTATTTTTGATCGTAGTGATTCTCGTCGCTGCAGCAGCTTGTAACTCCAGGCCTGACCCTGCACAAGAGAAGGTTACGCGGGTAATGAAAGGACTGTACACCTGCGGGCCAGAGATTAAATCCTTTACCGAATGTGAAGAAGGAACGGAATACTGGGTTGCCGACAGTGCGAAGACACTTGAATTGGCTTACAACGACTTAAATTTCGAAAAGCCCTATGAGCCTGTTTATATAGAAGTGGAATGCCACCCTGTAAAATCTGACAGCTTAAGTATGTCAGCCGATTTCGACTCTACGCTTGTAGTGACCAAATTGTTAAAGATCACAAAAGACATACCGGATGGCCCCTGTAATTAGGGTATTAAGTATATAGCCTGCTTAATCGGTGCGATCAGGCCTTTTTCCTGAGCCATTGTAAACAAGCCATCAATCGCTTTTCTGCCTTCTGTTCCTAGTTCAATGCTGTATTGATTTACGTATAGGTCAATATGCTTATACATAACTTCCTCACTCATTTCCTGTGCGTGCTGCCTGATGAATTCCAGGCCTGATTTCGGGTTGGCAAATGCAAATTCTACTGATTTTTTAATCAGTCTGTTCACTTTTTCTTTAACTTCCTGATCAAGATTCCTGTTGATCACGATGCCTCCCAAAGGGATGGCACATCCGGTTAGCTGTTCCCAGTAATTACCCAGATCTAAGATTTTATATAATCCTTTTTCTGCGTAAGTAAACCTGTTTTCGTGAATGATCAATCCGAGATCAATCTTATCTTCCAGTAAGGCCGTTTCTATTTCCGAGAAAAGCATTTCCTGTTTATCGGTTAAATGGGGGAATGCAATGCCCAATAAAAAATTGGCAGTCGTATACCTGCCGGGTATGCCAACTGTATACGCCGCATCTGAATAGGTTTTTTTTTGACGAAGTGCTTCATTATGGCAGATTAGTAAAGGGCCTACGCCAAAACCAAGCGCACTACCAGAATCAAGCAAGGCATATTGCTCGTGTACATAAGCAAAAGCGTGAAAACTGAGCTTAGTGATGTCCAGTTCTCCCCGGAATGCTTTTTGATTCAGGGTTTCCACATCGTCGAAAGAGACGGTAAATTCCAGACATTCTGTGTCAATTTTATGATGGATCAGGGCATCAAATATAAAAGTATCGTTGGGGCAAGGGGAAAAGCCGAGACTAAGTTTCATCTATTTATATATTGTTTTTTCAGGTGTCCGATGAAGCCTTTGATAATTAAAATAATTATAGGCTTGTGCGCTTAATAATTATTTTAATTATGTCGGGTTCATAGAGTAAAGGTAACGGCTAAAGCAAAATGGTTCGTTATGTATTTGTCAAAAATCTAATCGCCCATTCATTAAGGCTTTTTATGGCAGGTCCGATTTGCCAGGTTTCTTTGTTCCTCACCTCAACGTAGTTGGAAATGCTGCGGATCTGCAGACAGGGCAGGGCAGCCTGCTCACAGCAGTAAAGCACTGCAGCACCTTCCATACTTTCGATAGCGGGGTTGGATTGCTCAAGCGCTTTAATGATGCTGTTTTCATTTCCATGGACGCGGTTTACCGTGATCCCATGTACCTTTTGGAGTTCTTCTACCGCACTATGGAGCAAATTGTTTCTCGCAGTGTATTTAGCTTTTCCAAAACCAAGTTCATCAATACTTAAGAAGCTATCACCATTTTCAGCGCCCAGCTCTGCAAATTCATCAGTTGTGACGTTTACAACCGTTGCCAGCGGCATGCTACGGTTAAAAGCTCCGGCAATGCCGAGATTCAAAACGAGCTTATAATTTGCCGACAGGTGCTTTCCCAGCGCAAAGGCCGTAGCGGTCATCCCCACTCCGGTAATCAGCAGGTCAAACTCTTTTGTTTTTACAAAATCATGTTGCGGCAAATGAAAATGCGTCATTAATAATGCTATTTCTGCCCTTGTTGCTGCGACCAAAAGAATCTTCATGATAGCTAAGTTAGATATTTAACCTTTCTACTTTAACCTTTCTGCGTATATTTGTCAAGAATATAACAGAGAATGATTTATATAACCAGAAAAGCATCATTTAATGCAGCGCATAAACTGTCCAGACCCGATTGGACGGAAGATAAAAATATCGAAGTGTATGGTGGATGTGCCAATCCAAACTGGCACGGGCATAATTATCAGCTTTATGTAACAGTGAAAGGAGAGGTTAATCCCGAGACCGGTTTCCTGGTAGATCTGAAGTGGCTTAAGGAAATTACCAATACCTCTGTGGTCGATAAGATTGATCATAAAAACCTGAACCTGGATGTTGATTTTATGAAGGGCAAGCTAGCTTCAACGGAAAACCTGGCGATTGCCATCTGGGATCAATTGGTTAATCAGATTGCAACATCAGGAGCTCAGTTACACAGCATAAAAATTTACGAGACTGAAAACAACTTTGTGGAGTATTTCGGTCAATAACTGTACATATGAACAATTACACAGATCATTTTGATGAGGAAGATAACGGTTACATTAAAATCGACCGTTATAACGAAGGTAAAATCGCTGCTGTAGCACATCATTATAAAGATATTCTGGCTCAGCTTGGGGAAAATCCGGCACGTGAAGGATTGCTAAAGACCCCTGAACGCGTAGCGAAGGCATTACAGTACCTTACACACGGTTATGACCAGAATCCTTCGGAGATGTTGCGCTCAGCCATGTTTAAGGAAGATTACAGTCAGATGGTTGTGGTAAAGGACATAGAGGTTTTTTCCATGTGTGAACACCATATGCTTCCGTTTTTTGGCAAAGCCCATGTGGCTTATATTCCAAACGGACATATTGTTGGTCTCAGCAAAATACCGCGGGTTGTTGACGCCTTTGCACGCAGATTACAGGTACAGGAACGCTTAACTAATGAGATTAAGGATTGCATCCAGGACACCCTGATGCCTGCCGGTGTGGCGGTCGTGATAGAATGTAAGCACTTGTGCATGGCGATGAGGGGCATACAAAAACAAAATTCAGTTACGACCACCTCTGCTTTCACCGGCGAGTTTGCGAAAGATAAAACAAGAGCCGAATTTTTAAGGTTAATTACGGCTACTTTACATTAAAGAGCCGGGAAGAAGGAATGAGGAGTAAGGGCAGGGTACAGGAG
>CBFGNP010000125.1:0-8664 GCA_965650095.1 uncultured Pedobacter sp.
TAAGCTTCGGGCGCATGGCATCTTTATATCCTTCCGCAGGATCGTCATATACCTATGTTGGAAATGGACTAAATAGTTATATTGGATTCATGGCCGGCTGGGCAATGTTTCTTGATTATATAATTGTTCCCATTATTAATACAGTTTATGCCTGCCTTACCCTGCAAAGACTAGTACCTTCTATTCCTTTTTTAATTTGGGTGGTATTATTTGTTTTTATTATCACCTTTTTAAATTTAAGGGGTATCCGGACAATGGCCCGTTCCAACGAAATATTGCTTTTCATCATGTGTGTTGTTATCGCAATTTTTATCCTACTTGGAATTAATTATATTTTCCATGCACAGGGATGGAGCGGTCTGTTTTCCTATAAGCCATTTTATAATCCTGAAGCATTCGATCTCGGCGCGATAATGACCGCTACTTCTTTTGCCGCACTTACCTATATTGGTTTTGATGGCGTAACAACATTAGCAGAAGATGTAAAGAACCCTAAACGCAATATGCTGTTAGCTCCTATACTGGTTTGTTTATTTACAGGGCTTTTCAGTATTCTGCAAATATATATTGCTCAGCAAATTTGGCCCGACTATAATACCTTTCCTAACCTCGAAACTGCTTTTTTTGATGTTGCAGCGTTAGTTGGCGGTAAACTTTTATTCAATGCCATTGCGGTCATCTTATTCATCGCTTGCTTAGGAAGCGGTTTGGCAGGGCAGGTTGGCGCAGCACGGTTACTCTATGGAATGGGAAGAGATGGTGTAATTCCAGGAAAGATATTTTCGCATCTTGATTCCAAGAGCGGGACGCCAAGCTATAATATCATCATTATGGGTGTTTTAACTGTTATTGGGTCAATGGTATTAAGTTATCAGAGTGCCGCGGAACTATTGAATTTTGGTGCTTTTATTGCTTTTATGGGCGTAAATGTCGCAACATTCAGGCAGTTCTTTTTCCTGCGTCCATCAGGGGAAAAGCGCAACATCTTCTCAGATGCAGTACTCCCTCTTTTAGGTTTTTTGGTTTGCTTTTTAATTTGGATCAGCCTACCTATTCCTGCAAAAATTATGGGCGGATTATGGTTCCTGATTGGTTTGGTTTATTTCTTCATAAAAACCCGCGGATTTAAGCAAAAGCCTATTGTTCTTGATTTTAAAGATGTTTAATCAAAAAAGTATAAAAATGAAATCTTACCTGGGATCATTCCTGTTTGTCTTGCTTGTTTCGGCATTTGTTAACTATTCATTTGCCCAAAGCTCTCCTTTAAAGGAGAGCTTGTCCTCGTCAGCGCTAAAAGGGAGTGTGGCACAAGAAAACATAACGCCTCCGGTTGGTAGTCGATTGGCCGGACATTTTTATGAAACGTTCTCTACAGGAATACATGACCCACTTTGGGCAAAAGCAATGCTTTTTCAACAGGGGACAGAAAAATATGCATTTGTTTTTTGTGATCTGATAGGACTTAATCCTAATGTGTCTACCCATGCCCGCGCCTTAGCCAGTGCCAAAACAGGTATTCCGGTTAAAAATATTGTAATTGCCGCTACCCATACCCACACCGCGCCTCTATTTTATGGATTTCAACATTCTTATTTTCATGGAAAAGCGATATCCGAAACAGGAGTAGATCCTCATGAAAAAATAGATTATTCACAGTTTCTCATTAATCAGCTTGTAAAAGCTATTGTAAAAGCAAATGGTGAAATTCAACCCGTTCAGCTTGAAGTAAATATTGCGGAACAGCATACACTTTCATTCAACAGGCGTTACCATATGCAGAATGGAAAAGTTCTTTTCAATCCAGGGCCCTTAAATCCAGAGATTGTTCGTCCTGCAGGACCAACGGATCCTGAAGTGGGCATATTGCTGATTAAGAATTCGGCTTCCAAAACGTATGAAGGTGGATTGACGGTATTTGCTATGCATGCAGATTGTACAGGAGGAACTGAGATGAGTGCTGATTACCCATATTATTTGGCGCAAACACTTAAAAATAAGCTCGGCAAAAAGTTTATTTCTGCTTTTGCGCTGGGCCCATCAGGAGATATCAATGGGATTGATGTAAAAAAGGATCTGCCTATGTATAGTGCTGCGAATGTGAAACATATTGGCGAAACGCTTGGCAATACGGTTATTAAGTCAATGCCAAAAATGAAAGTCATCAGTAAACCATCCTTGTCCATGCTTTCTTCAAAAATCTTACTGCCTCTGCAAGTTCCTTCGAAAAACCAGATTGATTCTGCACAAGTGCTTATTAACGATCTTTATAAGGTCAGGGAAACTGGAATGTATCTGAAGAATGCTGGTGGTGAATCGGGAGACTTTATGAAACGGGTAGAAATGAGTAAATATTTAGCATTGAAAAATCAGCATGCTGATGTACAGGTGGAAGTCCAGGTGTTTCGTTTGGATTCTGAAACAGCCATAGTAGGACTGCCTGGGGAATTATTTGTTGAATTGGGTTTGGAAATTAAAAAAAGGTCTCCTTTCAAGGATACCATTGTAATAACGGTTTGTAACGATAAAACAAGCTATATACCAACGATAAAAGCGTTTAATGAAGGGAGTTATGAAGTAACAAACGCTATCGTCATCCCTGGAGCCGGTGAGATGCTGGTGGAAACCGCTGTTGATCTTTTAAAGACAATAAGATAAGACCCTTCTATCACCCAATTTCTTCATTGCCTGGAGTCCGTTCGGTTTAGAATTTTTTTGAACGTTGGCGTTTTATAAATCTGCCTTTTTATACCTACCTTACCTTTCTAACACGATGGCAGACTAAGCTCCCGGGCCCATGCAAAGTAAAATGCTGAGGGACACGGTGTGGGGCTTTATTTGGTTAAAGAGATGTTGACTCGTGCGGGGGGAACATTACTGTAGAGAGCAAACCAGGCGTTGGATCGGTATTCAGGGTATTTTAAAACTAAACCGAAAACCAGGACAATAATCCAGATTATACTTTATTTTAATGCCTGCGCCTTGGACCATTGCGGGGTCCCTCATCAAGAATCTCAATTTTATTTACGAATAATGATACAAATCAGGAAATACCTCGACAATATAGCCAGACTAAGCGATGCAGATTGGGACCTGTTCTCCTCGAAGCTTACCAGGCAGGAATTCCCTAAAAAGACTCAGCTCCTAAAAGCCGGGCAAACAGAAAATTATCTGTCATTTATAGAAAAGGGCATCATCCGATTCTTTATCCCTAAAGAGGATACTGATTTTACGTTGTCCTTTTCTTTTGCCAATGCATTTGTAAGTGCATACGATTCATTTTTAACACAGGTTCCCTCTACCTATCATGTGGAAACGCTTACCGAGACTGTTCTTTGGCGTTTGACCTATCAGGATCTTCAGGCGATTTATGCGGAAACGGAAATAGGAAATACAATAGGAAGACATGCAAGCGAAGGCTTATATCTCGAGAATTTCAGGAGAGAGATTTCTTTATTGACGGAGACGGCAGAACAAAGATATTTGAAGCTGTTTTCCGAGCGGCCTAACTTAATTGAGAAAATTCCTTTAAAATATATCGCCTCCTACATTGGGATTACTCCACAGGCATTAAGCAGGATCCGCCGCCGCATTTGTTAACCTGGGTTCATTGTTTCTAACGGCACTTATATAGAACTTTGTTAAAAAAAAGATATGCCTGAAATTATTTTACTTAGTACGTTCCTTATCGCTTTGGTTACCCTGAAGATAGCCACTAAGGAATATAGATTTGCCTTGTCGGGCCAGATCGCAATGGCTGCAATGCTGCTAACCACAGGTGTTGCACATTTTGTTTTCGCAAAAGGAATGGTGCTGATGTTACCCGATTTCATACCTTACAGACTTGAATTGGTTTATTTTACGGGTGTTGTAGAAATAATGGCTGCTGTAGGGCTTTTGTTGCCTGAATGCAAGAAATTGACCGCCTGGTTGCTGATCCTGTTCTTTGTAGTGTTGATCCCCTCGAACATTTACGCGGCCTTGAAACACGTGAACCTCCAAACGGCAACATTTGATGGCAATGGTCCCGGATATTTGTGGTTCAGAATCCCCTTGCAGATATTTTTTATTGCCTGGGTTTATCTTTCGTCGCTGAAATCTTTAAGCGGCAAATAGTGATGTGTAATATTATTTTTCAAAAAAAGATACTCATCTTTACGTCGCATCAGGGCAATTATACATGTCACAGGAACTTACAGATCACATTCAAAAGATTGTTCGCCTAAGCCAGGAAGAAGCACTGCAAATATCAGATCGCTTCCAGACTTTAAAAATAAAAAAGAAGAAAAACGTTCTTGACGAGGGAGCGCCATGCCACCACATTTTTTTTGTTTTAAAAGGCTGCTTACGCATGTATTTCCTCAAAGAAAACGGAACTGAGCAAACAACTGATTTTGCACTGGAGCAATGGTGGGTCACTGATTTTACGGCTTTTCAGAACCAGCGGAGCTCAGCCTATTCTATTCAGGCCGTAGAAACCAGCGAAGTCCTGAGTATCGATTTTCATGCATTTGAAACGCTGCTTAAGGATTTTCCGATATTGGAAAGGTATTTTAGACTGATCCACCTGCGTGCCCATGCAGCAGCGCAGACAAGAGTACGTCTGCTTTACGAATTGTCACGGGAGGAGCTTTACCATAACTTTGCCTTGAAACACCCCGATTTCGTGCAGCGTGTACCGCAATACCTGCTAGCTTCATTTCTTGGCTTCAGTCCGGAGTACCTTAGTGAAATTCGTAAGAAAGCAGTTTCTTAAAGTAGTTTAAGTTTTATAGGTAAGTTAAATCCGACCTTTGTTATATTAAATATTAAAAAATGGAAAAAAGAGTAAATATCATTGAAAGTCAGCCATTGGCATATAAAGCGATGTCAGGGCTTGAAAGCTATGTAAAAGACACTAGTTTATCGAAAACCTACCTGAAATTAATCAAATTACGCAGCTCGCAGATTAACCGTTGTGCGTTTTGTCTTGACATGCATACCAAAGAAGCCTTAAAAAACGGCGAGACAGCACATCGTATTTTTATGCTTTCTGCTTGGGAAGAGTCCGATGTTTTCACACCGGAAGAGAAAGCAATCCTGGAATTGACAGAATATGTGACCAGGATAAGTGAGCATGGTGTGCCGGACCCTATTTATCAGAAAGCTAAAACATTTTTTAGTGACGATGAAATCGCTGAAATCATTATGGCAATTGTAGTTATAAATGGCTGGAACAGAATTTGCATCGCGAGCGGCCTCAGAGCTTAGTAAATTCCGTTAGTCAATCAGTGTTAGAATACCTGGACGGACGTCATGGATACAGATGTGAGCCGGGCAAATCATTTCGCCCGGTTTTTGTAAAGCTAAATATTAAGATATATTTGTGTCATGTCATCACATCATATCATCAGAGAGAAGCAGGAACCAGCACTATACATTCACGAATTGGGTGTATTTAACGAAGAATATCTTGGCCAGTTGTTAGAATGGAGCCCCACACTGATCGTTAATGAATCGGTTTATGAAAAGGTAATCAGCATGGGCTTAAAGGTTGATGCCGTGGTAAATTCTTCCGGAGCACATGCCTTTCAAGAAAACACAACAGTCATTGAAGTTAAAACCGAAGATCTTGATGCTGTCCTGGATTTTCTGATCGCAAGGGAATATCAGGCCGTTAATGTGATTGATACGAAAAGCAATTTAAGAGAACTGGGTAGTTATATTGACGAAATCAATATCGTGATTTTCACGGAAACAGAAAAGGCATATGCGATAAAATCGGGATTTAAGGTATGGAAGCCAAAAGGAAGTATCTTCAAAATAGAGGTGCTCTCTTATTTTGAAACAAGTAACCTCAGACAGGAGGAAAATGGCGACTTTGTGGTGATTGACGACGGATTTGTAGAATTTATCTTTACAACTGCATATTTATTTATAAGTGAGGTGTTATGATTCTGCTAAGAAAAGGCAAGGAGGACGATATAGAAAGCATCCGGGAAATTGCCTATAAGACCTGGCCGGAAGCTTATGCCGCGGTCATTAGTGCTGAACAAATCAGTTACATGCTCGAAAAGATGTATAACAAGGGGGAGCTGCTCTCGCAATTTCAACAGGGGTACTTTTTTTTAATGGCAGAGGAAGATAAAAAAGACCTCGGATTTGCAGTTTTTTCAAAAACAGATCTGAAAAATCAAACTTATAAATTGCATAAACTATATGTATTGCCTGAAACACATGGTAAGGGCATTGGCAAGCTGCTGATTAATGAAGTGGTAAACCTGGTTCGACGGGCCGGTGGTAAGGTGCTTGAGCTCAATGTAAACCGTGGCAACAGAGCAACTGAGTTTTATAAAAAAGCAGGCTTCAGTGTAAAGGAAGCCGTAGACCTCGACATTGGTAACGGTTTCCTTATGAATGACTATGTGATGGAAAAAGTGCTTTAGTTATGACCTTCAACCAACCTCGGTATCCTGGTTGGTGTATCTGTTCCTTTTATAATGCTGATCGCACTTTTTGCAATGGCTTTAATGGTAGCCAGTATATTTTCGGGATCTAAAGTGCTGTATTCATCTTTAACGGTATGATAAAATTGATCCGTATCTATCTGATCCGTACTGATCGTGTGTGCAGGTACACCTAATGCGGCAAGCGTCGCATTGTCGCTCCTGTAAAATAAATTCTGCCGGATATACGGATCCGGATGAAAGGCAAACTCGGTTCCCTTGAGGTTCTTCTGCAGTATTTTTCCGAAATCAGATTTGTCGAAACCGGTGATGAAAGCCGTGTTTTTACCGAATTTGCTTTCCTTTCCGATCATTTCAATGTTGAACATAGCCACTACATCATCGGGATTTAGTTTCTTGGAGAAGTACCTTGATCCGAAACCGCCGATTTCTTCGGCTGTAAAAGCGACGAAGACTAGCGTCCGCTCATTGTTATTTAGCGCTTTATAATATTTTGCCAAAGCGATCATCGCAGTAACACCCGAGGCATCATCATCAGCGCCATTGGCGATGCTATCCTGCCCCTCTCCTTTTACAATGCCAAGATGATCGTAGTGTCCTGAAAATACCACTAGTTCCTTTGCTTTGGATTTACCAGGAATGATGCCCGCAACATTGAAGAGCGGCTTGCCATCTTTCTCAAATGTTTGCCTGTATCCGTTTTCTCCCGTTAGCGGCAACAGGCCTATGCTTTTAAATTCAGATTCGATAAATGTTGCGGCCCGGTCAATACCGGGACTAAATGTAGCGCGTCCCCGCATCTCATCACTGCTCAGTGTTTTTATCAGCTGATCAACATAGGGGCTGGTGATGATCTTGTTGATGTCCTGGGCCCAGGCAAGCTCGGTAAACAGCAGGGCTACTATGGTGTAAAAGATTTTCTTCATATTTCGTATAATTTATTTTTTCTGCGCTGAATTTCAGTGCTCAGCCGGGTTTCATGTACCCCATCTATTGCGCCAATTTCGAAGTCCGTATCCTTATCTGACTCATAGATCTGGCTGGTTTCCATATTTTCCACCGATCTGTCATAGGGTCCTCTGCTGCTCATCAATTTTACGAAAACCGGCAGACATTCAAAAAAGATAAATAACAGGCCGATAAATGTTACCGCTAGCGAGGTGCTCGTATCCCTGCTGCCGTCGCGGTTAAAACTAAGCTGTCCCAATGCCCAGTTGCGGTCTGCAAAACCTGCTATACTGGTGAGGCTATCCAACTCTTTCCCTGTATACAGCTTCTCCGTCATCAGCCCATCAAATTGCTTTCTATCGTCCACAAACTTTTCGAGTGTGCGGACCTGGGCGCTTAACGTATCCAGCTCCTGCTCACGTTGTTTTAACTCCGCTTCCTTTCTTTTAGCGTAAGGCCCATAACCCATTACACCCGATGTTTCAGTGGTTTTATTCCCAAATATTTCAAAGTTGAGTTTTTGCCGGTCTGATTTTATCCCGCTGGCCATCGAATCGCGATGCATTTTAGCCTCGTTTAATTTACCCAGCTCTATCGCATATTTGTTTCCGAAAGCCGCATTCAGCGTGTCGATCCTTGAGCGTTGATTGTTCAGGTAGCTGACTTTTAAGCGTTCTTTGATCTCTTTATCAAATATCTTCAGCTCTAAGGGACGCGAAATCACAATCCCGATCATAATAGCCAATAAGATCCGTGGAGTGGCCTGAAGGATCTGCTTGTTAACGGTGGCGCTTTTATTGATGCTGGATACGATGTACCTGTCCGTGTTGAAGATGGCAAGGCCCCATATTAAGGCAAAGAAGAGGGCAAAAAGCACAGCTCCTGCATCACCCTTAAATACAAAATACATCGCATACCCACCAGACAGCGCTGCAAACAGCCCGGTAAAGAATATCGTAGCACCTATGCCTATATATTTGTTATGCTCTGTGGGGTGCTTTTCTAAGGTTGAAATATGCGCACCGGAGCAAAACCAGAAAAAACGGGATACAGCATTCATCATGTAAAAAAATCAAAGTTAATAAAGACTAACTATTAAACGCCCGGGTTATTAAGTTGTTACAGATATTTTATGCGTATTTCCACTTTTTTGTAATTTTCATGTACTGTTTTTGAATACTAACACAGTTTTATCTAAGTTTGAAAAAATCAAATGACATGATAAAAGAAATAACCGTTCAAGAGCTGAAAGAAAAGATTGATAATAATGAAG